>DATHMF010000001.1 GCA_035487355.1 Terriglobales bacterium
TGCCAAACTGCGGCGCTGTAAGTGCTTCCACTGTTGTTCACGGTTGCGGATATGGCAAGGTTCGGGTCGCCTACGTTAATCAACGCAGCGTTAGTGACTGAATTCACCGCTGCCAGGCTTGACGTAATGGTCGTACTGGTGCCTGGAGTAGTGATATTGAGCTGGGTCAGAGCGACGTTGTGAGAGATGGGTGTGCCGTTGATGGTGACGTCGGCATTAATGGTAATGCCTGCATAGCTGCTGGCAGTCGCTCCGTTGGCGGCAAAGATCACGCCAAAGCTGGTTGGCTGTCCCTTCACGTTGACGAACGTAGGAGGCGAAAAAATACAGGAAACCCCGGTGGGCAGACTTCCGCAGCTCGGGGTTACCGTCCCCGCAAGGTTCGTGGGCGTAAGCAGAACCGTTACAGGCTGCGAGAAAGAGTTGTTCACCATGTTGACGGTTGCAGGCGACGGCGTACCTAAAGAAAAATCGGGAGCGGGGACGTTTAAAGTCAGAGACTGGGTCTGCATGGCCGAAGTGCCTCCCGAATTCCCAGTTGCCGTAACCGTGAGAGTAGGACTCTGCACAGGTGTGTTGAAGGGTACAGATGCAGTGACAGAGGGACTCGACGGAAGGCTACTGACGATCGCCGGCGAAAAGCTGCACGCCCCACCCGGAGGCAATCCTGCGGTGCAGGCCAGAGCAACCGAGCCGGTAAAGTTTGCGCTGCCGGTAAAGTGCGTGGTGGCAGCGTTGGAAATGTTTCCCGCACCAATCGTGATTGTGCCGGGGGTGAACGCAGCAAACTGCACCACTTGCAATGTGAGCGGTTGCGTCTTGGTGACGCCGCCGGCATTGGTATCTGAAAATGCATCCAGCAGCACGTTGTAATCCTGGGCGGGAGTCGCGGCGGGGACATTAATAATGGAGACGCTGACGGTGATAGGCACGCTTGCTGTGGGACTATACGGTCCAGGTGGCGCGAAGTTGCACGAGGCACCCCCCATGGAACCTCCAGGAAGCGTGTTGGGCTCGCACGCCAAGGTCACGAGGTCGGGCAGGCTTCCAACGGCTGTCAGGGTCACTGTGGTTGAGGAAGAGGTTGAAGTGGAAGCAGGCTGGGAAAACGCCGTAACCGACGAGGGCGACGGGGCCGCGATGCCGAAATCAACCACGTCAAAATTCAGATTGGGGAAGGAATGCGTAAGCCCACCGCCAGTGCCCTGCGCAGCGAAGCTGTAATGACCTGGGGTATTGGCGCCAGCGGTAATGGTGAAGGAGAAGCCTGGCGGTGCGCTCGCTGGAGATGGCGAACATGGCGATGGAAGCGCAGTGGCCCCAGGCTGGCAACTCAAAGAGATCGGATTGTTGAATCCGCTGGTGGCGACAACGTTGCCGTCAAACATGGTCTCCTGGCTGGGAAAGATGGGGCCGCCAACGTTGCCGCCAGTGGGATCGGAGATGGAAACTGTAAAATCGGAGGTGACGATCACGGTTCCCGTCATCTCAGATCCGTGAGGTATGCAGTAGTAGGTGAAGGTCCCGGCGGTGTTGAAGGTGTAGGAAAATGAGCCCTCGAATTGCACGGGCGAACCCCAGATCCCATCGGGCGAGCAGATGCCGCCCGGACAACTGCCAGAAGTCGTGGAATGGGTGCCCCCAGTCGTGCCTCCGATCCAATCCCATTCAACCGTATCGCCTACGTTGATGGTCGTAATCGCGGGGTTGATGGTATTGCTCTCGATATCCTTAAAAAAAATTTCGCCAACCTGTACGTGCTTGGTGGCCGCAGTGGCGGAGGATGCCGACACACACAGGACTGCCGACACGAAAAGCAGCTTTCTCAACCCCAGAGACAAACCCATAACCTCAATGCTAAGGATGCCTGCATAAATTAATGTCCTACTTACAAAAGGCCGGGGCTAAAAGCCCCAAAACTCTACAAACCTTTACCCCCGGCTAAAGCCGGGGGCTCCCACCGTGCGCCGCAAAGCGGCGCAATTTAGGACATTATTAATATTAATGCAGGACTCAATAATGCCCGCTTTTTGAATGCTCGTAACCATACGGCCGAAGGCCGTGCTCTCTTCAAAACGATATGAGGTAGAGTCAGATCCTCTCGCGTGTAAGCGGCTTTTGCTTCTGTTTTCTATCCCATGAACCCCAGCTTTATGGTGGGCTGAAAGTTAACCAAGTCGGGAAAGACATAGGAGGTCAGGTCGGAATCCGAGACGCCAAACCACGACGCCAGGGTAGCGGCGTACTGGTCGGCGGAGTTGGTGGGAATCCAACGGCCGCGGGCCGATGACCCCGCATTGTTGACATCATTGGGTCCCCCCAGAGCAAGAGTCGGGTAAGTGCCATACATGTCGGCGCCGTGCACGGCGCCACCGATCACGATCTGGTGGCTTCCCCAGGCATGATCGCTGCCCGCGCCGGAGCTGGGCTGCAGGGTGCGGCCAAACTCGGAGAGGGTGAAGTTAGTGACCTGCTGATCTACGCCCATTTCGACCGTGGCATTGTAAAACGCGCCCATGGCGGCGCTAAGCTGGGCGAGAAGCGTGCCCTGGTCGCCAAGCTGGTGGTTATGGGTGTCAAAGCCGCCCATGGAGCAAAAGAAAATCTGCCGGTTGCTGGAGAGGGCCCCGCGCACCTGGATAATCTGCGCCACCTGCTTGAGCTGGCCGCCAATTCCAGTGTTGGGGAAGACGGTCTGCAAAGGCGTGCCCGTGGCCAGCGCCGTGGCCAAAGCGTTACTGTCGGCGAAGGCAAAGCCGGTGATGCTGCTGGCGGCCTGCACCAGCGAAACGCCACTATCTAACGTGAGCAAATTCTGCATGGTGGTATTGCGATTGTTATCCAAACCATTAAACGCCGAGCTCTGGCCGGGGTTAACGGCTGCCGGCCGGGTGGCGAGGCCGGTGGCAAATATGTTGGCGCCGGCGACCGAGACAATCATAGGAATCTTAGCCCCCGGGTTAAGGCCCTGGGTTTTGTCGGCGGCACGGCCGGCCCATCCGCTCTTGCCGCTGCTGTTGGGGGCGGAGGTCTGCCACTGATTTTGTTGGTCCGAGTGGGAGAAGAGAGCGGAGGGAAGGGCCACGGTGCGGTTCTGGTAGTGGGTCTTGTCCGTCGGCTGAACCAGGGTACCCACGTTGGCGACCAAAGCGGCTTTACCACCGTTGAAGAGGGCCTGCACGCCTGGCATTTGAGGATGCAAGGCAAATGCCGAGTAAGGCTGCGGGTTGACGCCGGGGTTGATGGGCAGCAAGCTATTTTGCGGGAGCCCCAGTTGCCCGTTATTAAGGGTGCTGTCGCCTCGCGCCGCCAGATATGCGCTGTAACCTGCGGTATCGAAGGGAATCACGGTATTGTTTCCATCGTTGCCCCCGAAGAGGAAGATGCAAACCAGCGCCTTGTATGTCGGCCCCTGAGCGTAGGCGTTGACCAGGCCGAAGCGCCCCATGCCGGTGGCTAAAGCGGCGGCGCCGGCAGAGCAGCAGCTCAGGCGAATGAAATCTCTTCTTGAAAGTGACGAACGCGACATGATTTTGACTCCTCAGATTTTTCTTGTGTTCTCTTCTTCTCTTCTATCTTCCCCACTCTATCTTTACCCCTAATCTTTACCTACTTCTTAGTGCTGCACCTGATATTGCGATGACGATAGAATCAGGTAAACCGCTGTCTGTACCCGAGTGAGCGCCTGCGACGCAGGATAGAAAGAGACTGCGCTGATAATGGCACCACGCATTCCCCCCGAGGGAGTCGTGGACATCTGGCCATGCATGAGCCGCAAGTTGAGCGCATCTACCAGCCCGGCGGGATTACTTCCCGCCAGTGACGTATAACTATTCAGCGTGTTCTGTACCGACGACTGCAACGAACCAAAGACGACCGAGCTAATAAAATTGGCACGGGTGACAGCGGTACTGGGGGTTTCAAGGGCAAATTCGGGCCCGAAGATCCCCTGCTGGACCGGATTGAAGTAATTTTGCGGAATAACATAATCCGGCGGGAAGAAGTTGAAGACAGTGGGCGAGGTGAGAATGTTCTGCCCCATATTGTTGCCCGTGTTGGTAAGTGAGCTGCCGTTATGTGTGGAATTCAACGCGCGCAGTACAGAAGTCATAAAGAGGACCGGCTCGCGCAAATGCCCCTCATTTGGATTGGTCTGGGTAGGAAATACCTGAAAGTCTCCAGCCCTGGCTTCGGGATCCGTCAGGATTGCCTTAAACACCGCCTGCAGGTTACCGCGTGTCCCGGTTCCATCGTTGTTAAATACATTCACTACATCTTGCACGTAGGTCGTTGATGGATTGCTCTTCACCAGATGCTCAATGAGCTGCTTGCACACGAACGGGCCTATGGTCGAGTCGTTGAAGATATTGTCCATCGCAGCACTGAGATCCAGTTGTGCGGTTTGACCTGCCGGGAGCGTCACTCCATTCAACAGCAGCTTGGTGTTGGTGGTGTCGTGGTTCGAGGTAAAGTTTTCCATCGGACTTCCGTAGGGTGGAAGACCGTAGTACGCCGAGTTGTGCCTTTGCAGGACCTGGCCCGGCTGGGTGGGAAATGTCCAACCGGTGAATACGTGCGCGAAACCCTGCACTACGCTCTCGTCATACGTAGGAATAGGGTTATTGCTGATATCAAGTTGTTGTGTGCCGTCCGCGTTGAGCTGGTAGAGTCCGATGGTGAAGAGCTGCAACAGCTCGCGGGCGTAGTTCTCGTTGGGATTCATACCTGTTGCGGGCTTGTCGTTGTTGACCATGTCGAGATAGACACCCATGGCCGGACTCAGAGTGACATCCGTCATCAGGCTCTTGTAGTTCCCGAAGGCATCGCGTTCCATCACGTTTTGCCAGGGCACAAAGGCATTCGGGTCGCCAACTTTATTGGACGAGATGACCACGATCTGCTCCAGGGCAAAGGCGGCGCGCATGCGTAACTGGTCTGGGGCCTGCAGCGCGTTGAAGTAGAAGCGGTTCTGTAACGTAGGAATGTCGGGAGCAGCAAGGTACTGTGAATTCAACTGGGACATGCCGAACTGCTCGGTCAGCCAGGCATTGAAGCCGATGCTCTGCAAGTGGGCGACGTCAGCGGGTGAAGGACCGAAGGTGGCCTGCTCCAGGAAGCGTCCAGCTTCATTGGCGGTCATGACGCTAATGGGGACGTTAACCGGGGCTAAGGGGTTTAAAGTCACCGTAATGGTGCCGGTATTTGCGGCATGCGAGCCGGCAATGCCGATACCTGTGAGCAATCCTGTGTTGATACCGATCGCTGCGATGTTGGTTGAATCACTTGAATTCCAGGTAGCATTATTGGTTTCGTTGCGGTCACCATCAGTCCAATGTCCGGTGGCGGTGAGCTGCAGCGTTGTATTCGCTCCCATGAATATCGGCGATGGCGAGACGGTAACCGACTGCAGCACCGCAGCAGTTACTGTGAGGGGAAGAAGGTTACTGTTGACGGTAGTCGCTCCGACCGTCAAGGAAGCCTGGATATTGGTGGGACCTCCAACCGTCATGCCCTTGGCGAGACCCGCTGCATTGACGGGAGCTACCGCAGCAATTGAGGAATTCCAGACCGCTACGGCGGTTACATCGACAGGGCTACCCCCAATAGTGGCGGTCGCTGTGTATTGCTCCGTCAATCCTTTTGCGATCGAACTATCCGGAGAGTTAATGGCAAGGGCGGTCAGTGTTCCCGTCGGCACCGCCTCAACGACAGTCGTGGCAACGGTGAAGGGACCGCTCACCGCGGTAATCGTCACACTGCCAGGAGCAACAGCGGTCACCACGCCTGTGGACTGGCCGACTGTAGCGATACTCGGATTCGAGGAATACCACCTGGCGGAAACGGGAATGGCACGATTAGGCGCGTGCAGGAAAATACGCTTGGCAGTCAACGTTGTCGTGCTGCCACCGACCTGTACCGCCATGGTTGGCGATGTGATCTGCAGAGATCCGAGCCCGTGTTGGGCCCAACCTAATCCAGTAACGACAATCAGGATTGCTAACAGACGCGGTGTTGACCTTGCAGTTCGCATGTACGCACGTCTCCAATTCTTTAAAGGTCTATTGAATATTGCGAGCACCGAAACTTCAGGGGAGAAAAGAATTGTAATACGACAAGTCGATTTTGCAAGTGTTACGAAGGTGCAGCCGGTAAAAGTGGCGAAAAACACACAGAGCCATCATTTGGGACAAGTGCAGATAGGTACTAATGTTGACAAGTATCTGAGAGCGGACAAGCGTGAAATCCCCACCCAATAGGCGCACCCCCTCACGCCCGGCAGCTTTCCTTTTTGACAGAGCCTCTTTTGACAGACTCGGGGCTTATTGCCAGACCCGAGCCGCCAGCTTTCGTTAGTTCCTTTTGAGAGGATCGCTTTTCAGTTGGACCTTAGCTTTCTCCAGAAGATGGTGGGTTGCAGCCTTGGCCGGATAGAGTTCGCTCTCCAGGTCTTCACATTGCCGAAGAAACATCTCACGGAATTTTGGGTTGGCATCTTTCAGGATTTGCCGCAACGCATCCAGGTTTGTAGTTGCCTGCTGGACGGATTTGTAGAGCTTCTGGCAAAGACCAAGCATCGCAGCATTGTTTTCTTTGATTTCTCGACGATTAGTGGCATTGGTTTTCATTATCGCCCCGAGCATGACTAAGATTTACCTGTCCACAGTCCTGCTGCAAATCTGCTTACAAGTATTCGGCCAGGGTTCGGAGCCGAATCCTTCTTTCTTACAGTATTTTACACTGGGGCTTGTTGCCGCGCTGCAAGTATCAACATCCCCTCATCAAAAACCCAAGAGCACCCATGGCACGCCGTTCTTCAATCGCCAACCACTGTAATTACGACCGTGCGCTGGCGTCCACGCACATCGCATTCAAGATGGAATATCTGCTGCCATGTACCCAGCACCGGTTTGCCGTTTGCAATGGGCACAGTCAGCGACGGTCCTAATAGCGTTGCTTGCAGATGGGAGTGGCCGTTGCCGTCATGCCACGCTTGTTCGTGGCCGTAGCTGCGACTCGGTGGGATAAGTTTGTCCAAGATCTCCGGCAGGTCGCGCTGCAATCCAGGCTCGAACTCGATTGCGCCGACGGCTGCCGTACTGCCGATGTTGAAAACGTTTACGGTGCCCGTGCGGATACCTGAATTGGTCACAACAGCGACGACATCTTCGGTGAGGTCGTGCATGTGGCCGTGACCGGTAGTATGAATTGAAATCTGCTTTTGATGAGTCATAATTTGCTGCCTCTTCTTGTCTCCCCACCCCGGCTGCGGCGCTGGAGCGTAGCAGTAACGAGATACCGTAAGACTAAAAGGTATAGCCAACAAAGTCATTCCGATTACTTAATTGCCGGGTGATTGTAATGGATGAGCAAGTACGACGGTCTCACCGAGGAAGCGAGAATTCAACCCCGTGCTCAGCATTGGCGGCTTGCGTGGCGGGGACGTCCAGATCGGAAAGCAGTATCTTTCTGGCTTGGCGCTCGTTGAACACCCAAAGAGTCTTTCCGGTGATGGCGTAGTTCTGTACCTCACTGCGCTGGCCATCGCGGAACACCAGAACAGTAGCTGGCACCTCGAGCTGTGCGCTGGATCGCGGCGCGGGCTTAACCTGGCTTGGGGTCGAGGGCGTCTGCTGGCGCGGACTCTGCTCCTCTCTCATTTGCTGTACTTCGGCCCGCAATGCTTCAACTTCCTGAACTAGTTGGTCATTCTGACCATAACTGGCAGGAGCTGGGGTTTGCACCACCACAACCATAGGACTAGAGGGGTACGACTGCTGGGAATACTGCGGAGCAGAAGGATAATATCCCGAATAGTATCCCGAGTATAGATAAGGATAGAAGAGAGCCGGACTGACAAAACGTCTACGACAGCCGAAACAAGAATTGTTTAAAAAGACACGGAAGCGAGGATTATGGCCGAATGCGACCGACCCAAACCTTCTGCCGTCAAAACCCCTATCTTCAAAACCTCCGCCGCCAAAGCGCTGTCTGAAACCAAAGGAAGCCCCTGAAGGCATAGAAGTGAAAACTGGGCGGGAGCCTGATGGGACTATAACTCTTGGGCCGGAGGAAACCATTTGGCCTCGGAAGGCGGAACCGCCGAAGCGCATGCCTCCACGAAACTGCGCTCCCAGGTGTGGGGGGAGAACCGCAGCCGCCCCTAAAACCGCAATGACGAACAGGCGGTGCATAAGCAAAGTCTAGCAGAATTCCGGTATCGTGGATGGAACAGGATTAAAGATATTTCTTACCATCGCGGACCATAGTAGAGCTCTTGATTGGCCAGCATTTTGGGCTATTTGTGAAATTAAACTGCGCACCACCCGTTCTGACTCATTGACAGCCGCAATATCCCACTGATAGAAGAAACGAATGCCGGCATCACTCTCCAGAAGCCAAAATCCTATTGCAATCCTCACAACTCTCTTGCTATCAGCGCTGATGCTGTGTCTCACAGCCTGCAATCAAAATAAGAGTGCTTCGACCACAGATTCCCAACAGGCA
>DATHMF010000002.1 GCA_035487355.1 Terriglobales bacterium
CATTGGCCGAAACCGAGAGCATGCAACCCGGCATGCCGCACGTGGCCGCCGTCATGGTGCTGGTATGAATCGCCGATGTGTTGAAGGTTGAGCCGTTGAACTGGAACTGCCGCAGGAAGTCGTTTTCTCCCCACACATAGATCACCGGACCGTTGCTGTTGCTGTCCCAATACACCGGAGATCCGTGAATGTGCAGCGTTGCGCATCCGTTGTGTACAAACGTCGCCTGAAACTTCTGCACAATCTGCGTATCGTTGGCCACCTCGTGGCCCATGCCATTGGTATTCAGAAGATAGAAGATGCCGTCTTTGCCTCCGCCCACGATGAGGCTGGTGTTCGGAATCAGCAGCGCTCCGGCAGAACCTAAGTCGCGGTCGCCGGCGTTCATGTTGCTAAAATCAGAGGGCGTAAACCAATCCTGAAGTCCTAAGCCGGTGCTTGGGTTCAACTTGAGAAAACTTTCACCGAAATTGGAACCTCCGTCGAAGGTGCCGTTGCCGGTCATGAAATAGAGATCGCCATTAGAATCCACGTTGGCGCCCTGCCCGGCCTGCCAAATTCCTGCCTGGGTGCCGCTGGGGGTGTCGTTGAAAACATGGACCTGCTGGAATGTCGAGGCGTCATAACCCATCACGAAACCGTGATACGGCCCGAAATCGCAGAAGGATGACCACGCAATATAAACAATGCCCTGTGAGAGGGTCAGTGCCGGTCGCTGGTTTTGACTGACAACATCAAATCCGTTCGCCCCAATGGCGACCGAAGACGCTGACGCGCGGTCGTTGCCAGTCGTGATATCAATCGCCCGCAGCCTCTGAAACGTGCCACCGCTCTCAACCGTGCGGGCCACGAAGTACATGGTATTCGTGGAGGAATCAATCACCGGCGTGCCGACGATTCCGATGTTCCCGGTGTAGTCGGTGTACGTAGTGCACAGTCCGCCAGTGCCAACTTCGGTATGGCTGGTGGGACGGCCACCGTTGTTAAAGTTGCGCGACCAGAGCGCCGTGCCGCCCTTATCAGCATCGAAAGCGTATATCGTGTTGTTCACCGTGGCCACATACACCACGTTACGCTGTGCGCCGGCGATGGTGAGGTTGGCAACGTACAGAGGCGAGGCATACACTTGGTCATCCACTGGCATCCTGAATAGCAGACCAAACTGGTTTGTGTTTACGTTGGACGTATTCAGCGTGGTCTCACTCAAATTGGCGCCGGTCCTCTGGTTATCATTGTGCTGGGTTAAAACGCTCACCTGCGCTGATGCCCATATATTCGCAAGCAACAGAATTGCCAAACTCAATAACTGCACACACTTGCGCGTTTGTGTCATTTTCTTCATGGCGTCGCTGCCTCTCCGTTTGAATATGCTCGGCTTCCGCCGAAATCGATGTTGCTTGAGTTGTGACGTCTAAGGACTGCGAATTGGTCCGATTTCCCTGCGAGTCCGGAATCTGCCGACGTCTCGGAGCGTGTTGAGTAAAACCCGCCCCTGTTCCATTCATAAGATAGTAAACAAACGATTGTCTTATAGATTTTGAAGGCGACCATGGTAATCTTAATTCGCTCTCACTGTCAAGACAAAACAGACAAAAAAATCTGACAAAAATCCGGCTTCATTGTCGCGATAATCGTTTGTCTAATTGGGTTTTAGATGTTCCTGCCGTAATTCTCTGCTCTTTGCCCTGGGTTAGATTGTCAATCTCTCAAAGATTGTGTACCCTCCAGAAAACGGTTTGTTTAATTCGCGGTGTTGGTGGCGACATTAGAACGAACGTTATTTGCCTGAGGAGATGGGAGATTTCTGATGCAGAGCAATCGTCGCACTTTCCTTACAACTTGCAGTGCTGTAGTCGCTTACCTTGCCAGCCGAAGGAGCTCGCTGCTTTGGGGCAGCGCCGCCTCCGGCGTAAGAGGCTGGGTTACTTCAAAGAACAGACGGTCGGAACAGATGGAAGCTCCGCAATGGCGGGACGCGCGCGCCGGTTCTTTCACAGGAATCCGCATCGATCCCGGTCAGCGCTATCAGGAAATTCTTGGTTTTGGCGCGGCCTTTACCGACGCCTCATGCTACTTATTCCAGCGGATGAACTCCGGGGCTCGAGAGGCTCTCCTGGCCGAACTGTTCGGGCCAACCGGGCTCCGACTCTCCGTAGGACGCACGTGCATTGGAGCAAGTGATTACTCCACGAGCGCTTACAGCTTTGACGATAGTTCGGAGCCGGATCCGGAACTAACCCGGTTCAGCATAGAGCACGACCGCGCATATATCCTTCCTTCACTGCGTTCCGCGCGTCAGGCTAATCCAGATCTATTCCTGTTCTCTTCACCGTGGAGTCCTCCAGGCTGGATGAAGTCGGGGGGATCAATGCTGGGTGGATCGATGCGCAAGAAATACTTCGCTCCGTACGCCGAGTATTTCGTGAAATTTCTGCAAGGTTATTCGGCTGAAGGAGTGAAGATCAATGCCATTACCGTGCAAAATGAAGTCGATACCGATCAAGACGGAAGAATGCCGGCTGCGTTGTGGGGGCAGGAATATGAGATCGAGTTCGTCAAGAGACATCTTGGGCCCGCATTAGAGCGCGCTTCTCTCGACACAAAAATCTGGATCCTGGACCACAACTACAACCTTTGGGGACGAGCGATCGACGAGCTCAGCGATCCGGGCGTCAACCAACGCGTCGACGGGATTGCATGGCACGGATATGGCGGCACTCCTGACGCCATGACGCGCGTGCACGACGCTTTTCCCACGAAGCACAACTACTGGACGGAAGGTGGACCTGACATTAGCAGCCCGGACTATGCAACCGATTGGGTTAAATGGTCACACAATTTCGCGGGCATCCTGCGGAACTGGGCACAATGCATCGTTGGATGGAACCTCTTACTGGATGAGAAGGGAATGCCGAACATTGGACCTTTTCCGTGCGGCGGAGTCGTTACCATAGACTCCAAGACCGGGAGCATAACCCGCAGCGGACAATATTGGGCATTCGCGCACTACTCTAAGATGATCGAGCGGGGCGCCCGCGTGATTGCATCTCACGGAGAATTGGACGGTATTGATCACGTCGCCGTTGAAAATCCCAATGGCAGCCATGTGCTCGTGGTCACGAATCGAGGCGAACAACAAAGGCTGGAATGCCGCCTTGGCGAGCGGGCACTGGATTTGATGGTAGAACCAGACTCCATTACAACGTTAGCGTGGTGATTGATTCCGGCGCCTTGGATTTATTGGGGAAGACGTCTGTATTTCGCAGTGAGCAGCGACAGATGATGATTTTAGGAAGAAGCTGAGGAAGCATGAAAGCCACACGCGATCGCATCCAAGACGAGGCGAAAGCATTCAATGGTGAGCCAAGTTTCCCGGCTCGTTCCCTTCGCACCCACCGTACTCAGACCGTGGGAATCATGGTGCCCGAACTCGGCAATGGTTATCACTCGCAAGTGATGAGCGGTATTGGCGATCAATTGATGGAGGCGGGATACTTCTACTTCACTGTGCAGCACAGGCATCGCAAGGATCTGGTTGAACGATACAGTGAGCTGCTTCTCAGCCGGGGTTCGGAAGCGCTGATTACCGTCGACACGGCGCTCGAGCATCCGCTTCCTGTGCCAGTGGCTGCAGTTGCTGGACATCGTCCCATTCGCGGAGTTACAAATGTTGTGCTGGATCACCGACTCGCGGCGAAACATCTCCTAACGCACCTTTATTCCCTGGGTCATAGGCGCATCGTATTCATGCGCGGCCAACCGTTCAGTTCAGATTCCGATGATCGCTGGCGCAGTATCGTTCAGGTGGCGCGTGAGATGAGCGTTCCCATCGACCCAAAACTCGTTGTACAACTCGAGCGCGACATTAACTCACCCGAGTTGGGCTATCCCGAGATGCAGCCTCTCCTTGCCGCTCGGACGTGGTTCACGGCCGTGGTCGCGTTTAACGATATGTCGGCCATTGGTGCGATACGGGCACTTCAAGATTTTGGACTACGCGTGCCACTCGATGTCTCTGTGATTGGCTTCGACGATATCAACGCCGCTGCGTTTAACAATCCGAGACTCACTACGATCCGCCAACCCTTGGCGCAGATGGGAAGGATTGCGGCACAATGCGTTCTGGACCGGCTTCATGCACCGGAAGTTTTCCGAGAACAAATTACGATAGAACCTGGGCTGATTGTACGCGGATCTACTCAAGCGGCCAGATCTTCGGAACGATCGGAGAGTCACAAGACGCGGAGGACAGCCCGCAAGGTAGGTGGCACAGTCATTGATGCCTGGCGAGCTTAGAAGTCGGGCGCAGCCAGTCACATGGTTGCACGTGGGATTTGCTCTCACCGGAATCGGAACCACCCTGCTCGGCTGTATTCTCCCTACCCTTAACGTAAATTGGCATCTGGACGACCGACGTGCCGGCATTCTCTTCGCGGCCCAATTCACTGGCTCTACATTGGGTGCGCTTTTAGTGCGGAATGATTTCTTTCGCAGTCTCGTGAGTGGATATTTCCTGCTGATAGCCGGCGCGATCCTGGTCACATTCTTTACCGGTTCGGTCGAGGTGCTGTTCTTCCTCGCTTTCGGGCTGGGCTTGGGCTTGACGATGACGGCCACAAGCATGTTGATCGGCAGCACATTTTTAGAGAATCGCGGAGCAGCGCTCTCAGTTCTGAATGCTTTTTGGGGGCTTGGCGCCGCCCTTTCTCCGGTAATCGCATCGCTTTGGGTTGGGCGCTGGCCGCCTACCTACCTGTTTCTTCTCTTAGCCGCGGCGCTGATGGTGACGTTTCTTCTCATTGGTAAGAACCGCGCAGCCTTTGTTGGCGGCGGGAGGAATGCCGTTCAGAGCGTGAATGGGCACAGGCAGCTAAAGCTCGTCTCAATTTTTGCGGTCATTACCTTTTTATATGTTGGGACGGAGGTATCTGTCAGCGGCTGGATGATGACCTACGTTGGTCGTCTGCCGATTTCAAGCAAAGCATGGGCTCCGATCGCCGCATCCTGTTTCTGGGTCGCGCTTCTCTGTGGCCGGATGCTTGTACCCGCGATCGTACGATGGTTGTCAGAGGTGCAGCTTCTTACGTCATCACTGACCATCGCGTTCATTGGCACCCTGCTGCTACTTGTCAGCCGTGCACCGCTTGCCATTGTCTTCAGTGCCATATTGGCCGGCTTGATGCTTGCGCCGATTTTTCCTCTCTGTCTGGCCAACGTTCTCGCGCTCACGCACGATTCGCCACAATCAAAATGGATCTTCGTCATCGCGGGGCTGGGCGGAGCAGCTCTCCCGTGGATGACTGGAGAACTTTCTGTTCATAGTGGCTCGTTGCGGGTCGGCCTATTGGTCCCGGTATTTGCGCTTGGCACGATGATAATCCTTGATCGCCTCGGTAGTAGCTGGCGAGTTTCGTATCAAGAAACGCTTTGATGGCAGGTCAGTGACGTCCAGAACCATCTCAAGAGAGCCAGTGCGTCTATCTCACCTAATGAAACCGTTTTCTTTCGTGCTGTAGAATATATGGATTAATATAGAGGGGAGAGATGCGAGAGTCCGCTCTCCATTGCGTGTGGGACATATGTCTATCCACAAGGTGCGTCATCGGTCCCTGTAGAAAAGAGAGCATCGCATGAAACAAAAGCCGCGTGTTGCGCATGAGCCCATTAGTTTAAAGAAATTGGCTGATCATCTGGGCGTGTCTCCTGCGACAGTTTCCGTGGTACTACGAGATGTTCCGGGACGATCCATCCCCCAAGCGACGCGCGACCGCATTAAGGCCGCAGCCAAGAAATTGAATTACCAGCCCAGCCTTCTCGCGCGCTCTCTGCGCAACCGGCAAACTTCGACGATCGGAATCCTGGTGCCTGAACTTGGCGACGGGTATCACACCCAGATGATGAGCGGAGTCGGGAATCAGTTGATGAACGCGGGATATTTTTATTTCACGGCGCATCATCGGCATCGAAAGAATCTGATCGAAGAATACAGTCAAATGCTCCTGGGTCGTGGAGCTGAAGCTCTCATTGCCATCGATTCCGCTCTGGAGCATCCGTTTCCGGTGCCGGTTGTCGCCATCGCCGGGCACCGTGCCATCGAAGGTGTAACCAACGTCCTGCTTAACCACCGTCGGGCCGCCGAACTAACGTTAACCCACCTCTATTCTCTCGGACATCGGAACCTCGCGTTCATGCGCGGTCAAAGCTTCAGTTCAGATTCTGATGAACGGTGGCGCAACCTGGTTCAGGTGGCGCGTGAAATGGGCATTCCCGTCAAATCTGACTTGATCGTTCAGCTCAATCTCGACATGCAATCTCCCGAGTTGGGGTACCCCGTGGTACAACACCTTCTCTGCAACAAGAAGAAGTTCACGGCGCTGGTTTCCTTTAATGACATTGCCGCCATCGGTGCGATTCGTGCGTTTCAGGACTTTGGGCTGCGCGTGCCTGAAGATATCTCCGTAATTGGGTTCGACGACATCAAGGCAGCAGCATTCAGCACCCCCAGGCTTACCACCATTCGCCAACCGTTGGCAGAGATGGGGAAACTTGCGGCACAATCTGTTTTGAACCGCCTTCGGGGCTTGGAAAAATTCCAGGCAGAGATCGTTGTGGAACCCGAACTGGTGGTTCGGGAATCTACAGGAACCGCAAAACAGAAAAACCGATCGAGTGATGGCAAGCCCATTTCCACGCACGCAGCGAATTGAGCGCGATTGGCCTTGCGGGTTGACGAGCCCGATGCTTTTACCCGAACTCAAGGCTCCGGCACCAGCTGCTCCAACTTACGAATCGCCCGATTATGCTACCTTACATAAACGTTTGTCCTAGTATGGATTTTGACGAGCTAAGGCGAGCGAAGCTCATTGAGTCCGGACTATTTTCCGCATGCAGGGTTTACATGACAGAGAGAATCGCAGCCGATAGTTCTAAGATCGATAGTTCCATGAACGCTGTGCGGATTTCTTGGCGAGCACCTTTAACCCAAACTTGTCATTTGATACGCCGGATAGGACTTGTTGCAGGTTTCGGTGTTGCCGTTTTGTCTGTTTCAGTGTGTTTCCAGGCAGGCCTTCCTGTTGCTTTCGCGCAAAGCCCGAAGCAGGTTGACAGGGTAGCGGTGGCCGGCGATGCAAACACAGAAGTGACCGAACCGGCAAACCTCTCGGCAAAGCTGACCCAGCGAGACGTGGGCGCAGCAATGCGCAAAGTAGCGGATTGGCAGCTAAAACGGGCAGAACCGAATTTTAGTCAGGATTGGACGTATGCAGCGCTCTATGCGGGTTTCATGGCTGTGCCGCATGACGTGGATGGCGAGCGGTATCAGGACGCCATGCTGTCTATGGCGAAGAACTTTGCGTGGCAACCGGGTCCTCGCGTAGAACATGCAGATGACCACGCTATAGGCCAGACTTATTTGCAGCTCTATTTCAAAGACCACGATCCTGCAATGCTTGCGCCGATTCGCCAGCGCATGGATACAGTGATGCACCTACCCGACAATCCCGAGAAACCTCTCTGGTGGTGGTGCGATGCGCTCTTTATGGCGCCACCAGTATTGGCTGAACTCTATAAGGCCACGGGCGATCGTGCCTATCTTGATTTCATGGACCATGAATGGTGGATTACCTCCGCCAAGCTTTACTCTCCTGAGAATCATTTATTCTTCCGCGACGCCGGTTACATCGGGAAACACGAGTCGAATGGCGAGCCGGTGTTTTGGTCGCGTGGGAATGGTTGGGTGCTGGCAGGACTTGCGCGCGTCCTTACTTACATGCCCGCAGATTATCCTTCGCGTGACAAGTACGTTGCCCAGTTCAGGGAGATGGCAGCCGCGATCGCCGCCTTGCAGGGGAAGGATGGGTTATGGAGGCCAGGACTTCTCAACCCCAATGCTTACCCCCTCCCAGAAAACTCGGGTTCAGCTTTTTACACCTATGCTCTGGCCTACGGTATCAATAACCATCTTCTTGACCGGCGCAAGTATCTCCCAGTCGTGAAAAAAGCATGGAAAGGGTTGGTATCTCACGTCTACGCCGATGGGAGACTCGGCTGCATTCAACCTATAGGCGCAGCCCCTGGCCAGTACACCGCCACATCCAGTTATGTCTTCGGAGTCGGCGCTTATTTGCTTGCCGGGTCAGAAGTGTATCAACTTGCCGAAAAAACACACTGACAAAACGAGGTCGCTGTAATCTCAGTTGACCGACCCCCAAAAGAAAAAGCCCTACGTTAAGGTATGAGAACCACCGTCCGTCTTTTCTCAAATTGTGAGGAATCACAAGCGGATCGATTTTCAGCCACAAATTGAATAGACAAACGTTTGTCTTTTGTATAGACTTCCGGTGCTATTGCGAGGTCAGTACCGCAATATGAGAACCGGCGGGTGATACGAAGCCCTCCGGTAAATACATTACACGGAGGAAACAATGAAAGCAGATTCTCACGATGCATGCCGATTTCCAAGAATGCTGCGCCGTCATATTGTGGCAGCAATAAGTTTGTTAGCGTTCTTGAACTGCAGTGCTAAATTCGCCGCAGCACAGTCTCTTAGCATGCTCCACTCCAGTGGAGTAAATATTGTGGACGCCAACGGCAACAAGGTATCGTTGCGCGGTGTGAACCTTGGCGGGTGGCTGACCATCGAAACCTGGATGACCCCCGCAGACTCTTCTGGTTTGCCTGACAACTACAGCATCATTAAGACCCTGGATAACCGTTTTGGGGTAGCTACGGAGCAGACCCTCATCAAAACATACGAGCAGAGCTGGATAACAACGGCTGACCTGGACAATATCAGAGCCGAGGGGATGAACGTCATACGCGTGCCGGTATGGTGGGGAAATTTCCAAACCCTCAATGGTCAATCGCGCCCAGACGCTTTTACCATGCTCGACTGGGTGGTCAGTGCAGCAGCCGCCCGCGGCATTTACACCATCATCGACATGCACGGCGTAGTGGGTGGCCAATCCACCAGCCAGGACACCGGACGGCAAAATACGAATACATACTGGAACAGCAGTGCGGACCAGTCGGCAACGGATCAACTGATGATGGATATAGCGGCCCACTACAACGGCAATCCGAACGTGGCAGCTTATGACTTAATGAATGAACCGATGAGTGCGCCCAATAATCAAGCGCCTGTGACTGCGCAGAACAATCTCTACAATGACGTACGTAGCCAGGATCCGACGCATATTTGCATTTTTGAAGGAACGTTTGGCAGCTGGAATTGGAGCATGCTTCCTTCTCCATCCACCTTTGGCTGGACCAACGTAATCTATGAAATGCATGAGTACCAGTGGAGTGGGACCGCCAGCGCTGTAGAAAACGGAGCAGTCAATCAAGTCAACCAATTCAAAAGCCATCAATCCTTTAACGTTCCAGACTATATCGGCGAATTTAATGACTTCGGTAATCCCACATCGGTCTGGCAATTCACAATGAACCAATACAACAACAACAACATAAGTTGGACGGTATGGGCTTATAAATCGACCAAGGGAAACTGGGGACTCTATGAAACGAAAAGCAACAAGCCTCCAATTCCCAATATCCAATCGGATTCGGCGACGACAATCGCTAATGATTGGTCGCAGTGGACGACGACAAACGCCTTTACCATTAACCCAACGCTTGCACCCGCTCTGGTCGGGGGCGTGAATGGCGGAGGAGGAGGTGGTGGTGGCGGCACCATCAACAGCAGTGCCTGGTACAACGTCGTCAATCAAAATAGCGCAGCCTGCGTGGATGCGACCGGACGTGGCACCAGCAATGGCACCGCCGTTCAGCAATGGGCCTGTGGCAACGCGCAATCCAACCAGGAATGGCAGTTCCAACCCACCGACAGCGGCTTCTTTAAAGTTATCAACCGTAATGCACCTGCAGAAGCCTGGGATGTCACCAACGTCGGCACAGCCAACGGCAGCCTGATTCAGCTTTGGAATTTTGGCGGAGGCAGCAACCAGCAATGGCAGCCTGTCTCTCTCGGCAACGGCTTCTTCAAGTTCGTCGGGCGCGGCAGCGGCCGCTGCCTGGATGTACCGGGCGCTTCCACTGCAAACGGAGTGCGGCTAGAGATCTTCGACTGTAACGGTAGCAGCGCTCAGGCTTGGAAGCTCGTACAACAGCCTTAAGCAAAACGTAGCAAACTTGCAGGGGGCAGCTCTCTCAAGAGCTGCCTTTTTCTTTGTGAGTCGAACGATACGCCGACGGAATGGGTATGTACAAGAATAGCAACCAGTCACGCAATCACTTGGAGGAAGTTCACCAGGACGACAAGAACTTGACCAAATCTGATGGAAACTCAGTGAAACGCTTCTGACTCACAATCAAAACATTGTAAAACTCTCTACGATTGCCGTCGACGAGTATAGCCATTGACTGCAGGAGACGAGAATCTCCGTTAAACACGGAGACTCTCAGTTGCCGAACTGGGAAAAACCAATTAGAGTTTGCAACGTTTTGTTGTGAAAGGGGCTGGGTAACGGCTGAAGGGTAACGGTACGCGACGTGCAGTTCTCTCAGCTTGACCAGTAACAATACGACTTAGACCCTCATCAATCTCTGACGTTAGCCGCGAGGAGAATAACGGATGGTAAGTCTTCAGATGCTGTTCAAAGGCGATCACAGGCAAGCGCTTGGCGGTTATGTTCACCTTCCACCCACCTTCATCTTTCCCCATCCACAAGGTGCAACCGGATCCCAAAGCAAAGCACTTTGGGACGCAGTAACAAAATCAAGGAGTCAACAGCATGGAACCAACACGGAATAAGTCTAGGAGGGCCGAAGTTTTCGAGGTCGGTCCAGGAGATTTCAATATAACCAGCGGAAAGCAGCTGTCCACGCGAAAAGAATCAACGAAGCAGCATTCACTTCTGTGGGTTGTGCTCGCACTGGTTTTGATCGCAATCGCAATCCAGCTTGTTGTCGCGCAGTTGAATGTTACTAGAGTGCAAGCGAACAGCCACATCGATGCCATCTCTGCCGGATTTGTGAACGCACAGAAAGCCCCGTGCGCTCACGGAAACGGCCCACTCAATCCGAACGCGACTCCGGGATGCAACTTCAACCTGTCGATCTGGTCGCTGCAACTGCCGACCGGCTCGCCCGGACACCCGACGACCATCTCAAGCAGCCAGCTCCAAAGCGGCTTCACCGACCAGTTTTTCTTCACCGGCAGCGACGGGGCGATGGCCTTCTTCGACCCCGGAGTCAACTGCGTCACGACCGCCAACTCCAAACACTGCCGGTCGGAGCTGCGTGAAGTGAACCCCTCTGTCTGGTCCTCGCGTGGCACCAACACGCTTAGCGCGACGCTAACCGTCACGCAGGCCGCTGGCGCCCCGGTGGTCGGACAGATCCACCTCGACGAATCCGTATCGGTTCGCCCCCTGATCGAGCTGTTCTACACCTCAGGCGGCGATCTGGTGGCAGGCGTCGAGCAGTGCACGGCCGGGGGCTGCGAAACCAGGACCACGGTCGGCCACGTTAACCCGGGTACGCGGTTCAGCTACGTGATCTCCTACAGCCACAACAAGCTCACGGTCAGCATCAACGGCGGCCCGGCACATTCGCTCAGTACTCCGCTGCTCGGCATCGGAGGATACTTCAAGGCCGGCGATTACGGCCAGAGTCCTAAGGCCGCAAGAGTCTCGTTCTACTCGTTGAAAATCGTGCACGCGCCATAACAGCTTCGGCTGTTCTGGATAGTTGCAAAACCAGGAGACCTCGCGTCGCCGCGCGAGGTCTCCTTCTAAAGTCTAGTAAACAATCGTTTGTCTAGCGAATTTATGCTTGACACTTCCCATTTATGGAAGTACAGTGCACGAAACTACAACTTTTGCAGTTTCTACAGGAGGGCTTTTCTCATGAATTTCACTCAAGTATTTGGGGTGTTATATCCAGTCAGAGGCATTCGGCGGAACCGGACGACAATGATCGTCGGTCTAGCCGGATGGTGCATTCTGTTGGCTTTGTTCACAGGTGTGGACGCGGTATACGCGCAAAACACCAACGCAAGCATTCGTGGCCAGGTGTTGGATCCGTTAGGAGCCCTTGTGCCCGATGCTCAGATCTTCATCGTTAATCAAGACACCGGTGTGACCGTCTTCAACGGCAAGAGTGACTCGGGCGGTTCGTTCGTGGCGCCGCAGGTGATTCCTGGTACCTACCGAATTACGGTCACTGCGAAGGGGCTCAAACAGGCGGTCGTCAACAATCTCGTCGCCAGCGTTGCGGAGGTTACGCAGGTAAACATCACTATGCAGATCGGCGAGAGCAACCAGACGGTGACGGTCGAGTCCAGGGGTGAGGAGTTGGACCGCGGCACATCAAACGTCTCGACTCTGGTCACGCCGAGCGAAGTTCAGGATTTGCCATTGCAAAGACGCGACACTGAAAACCTGCTGGCATTCGTTCCTGGCGCCGCGTACGGCGGCGCGGCCAATACACCATCCACCTCTCAGCTCTCGATCAACGGCAGCCGTACACTGAACACAGAAGTTCTGCTGAACGGCGTTTCTACCATCATTGCCTCGACGGGAACTCCAATCACTCTGCCATCGCCGGATGGGGTCGACTCATTCCGCGCCCTCACCACCAATTCGCCGGCCGAGTACGGCCGCACTTCAGGGGCCGTGATCTCGGTAAATACCATCTCCGGCACGAATGCCTATCATGGCAGCGGTTACTTTCTGATGCGCAATGAGGCCCTCGACGCCAACACATTCTTTAACAAGCGCACCCCCAACCCCGCGAACCTCGCGACATTCCTCCCGCGCAACAGAGACCGCTTTTTCCAGGAAGGAGGGGCCATTGGAGGTCCGGTCAGATTTCCTCACTACGACGGCCGTAAAAAGACCTTCTTCTTCTTCAACTACGACCGCACGGTCCAGCCCAGCTCCGCGGTTCTCGCGTTTACCGTTCCTACTGCCGCGCAGCGCGCGGGTGACCTCTCCGCCGCTCTTGCTCCGTTGGATATCAACGGCCAGCCACGTACTCCGCAGAAGATCTTTCAGCCCACTGGAAAGACTTCGCCGGCGTTCGTGAATAACCAGGTTGGCCCCATTGATCCCGCAGCCGCGAAAATACTCGCCCTGCTGCCACTGCCGAACGCTCCCGGAACATACGATCCGGTGAACAATCGCTTTACCGGCAACTGGGTCTCGCAGCAAAACAACACAGGCCATCGCCTCAGGGTTGTAGGTCGTTTTGATGAGCAACTTACAACCAATGACCGGCTGAGCATTAACGTCTACCGCTTCACAACCGAGACGCCAAATGCAGTCTCCTGGAACAATCCTTTGCTCAACACCACATGGGATTGCACCTGCAACAATGCATGGCTGCCCTCCATCAACTACACCCGGGTGTGGAGCCCGACCCTGGTCATGGATGTGAACTTTGGCTTTACTCGCAACGTCGTGCTCCGCAACCCGCCTGGCGTCGGCATGAATGCAGCCCAGCAGCTTGGAATTGCCTCGCTGCCCCTGGATCAGACGCCCCAAATGACCAGCCCTGGTTTCAGCAACATTGGAGCGGATACCAACACGGATCAGGTGAATATCACGAATACGTTCACTGAGTTTGGCACCGTCACCAAGACGGTTGGTCCTCATACTTTCAAGATGGGTGCGTCACTTCGCAAGAATCAGTTCAACTCCTTCAATCCCTCCGCTAATCCTGAAGGGACTATGTCTTTCGACGGCTCTACCACGAACCATGGCAACGCTGGCAATGCCAACACAGGAATTGCCGATTTTCTCCTCGGCAAGATCAAGACCGCCAATTATCAGTTGCCCATGCCCGAAACCGGTCGGCGAAACTTCAACATCGGCGTCTTCTTCCAGGATGACTGGAAAGTTACGCCGAGGTTGACCCTCAATTTGGGAGCACGCTACGAGTACGAGTCGCCGATGGTGATCGCAAACAACGTTTATAGCCGTTTTGACCCCGCTACCGGCAACTTGCTGGCGGCGAACATCAATGGGACGTCGCGTTCGCTGAACATCAATACACCGAAGCTCGACTTCTCCCCGCGTATCGGCATGGCCTTCGCCATCACTGAGAAGACCGTCCTTCGTGCCGCGTACGGTACATTCTATGGAACCATCTTCCAGAACCTGGGTGGTCAAATCGCCTATCCCGGATATGATGTGACCGGCAGCTTCCCCAACTTGGGAACAGCAATCGCTCAGCCGTTCTCGCTCTCGCAGGGTCTCCCGCTCATAGCGGTGCAAAATTTGAGCAATCCCTTTGCCGCCCTCGTGGGGGCGTCGCCTGCAAATCCATTCACCGGAGCGGGTACATCGTTTGGCGATCTCAGCCACATTCCGCTTGTGCAGCAATGGAACGTCGGTATCCAACGCGAGTTGCCGTTCGCTCTTACGCTGGAGGTCAACTACATTGGGAATTTCGCACGCCACCTTCCTTATGGTATTGGGCAAAACAACGTGCCGCTCTCGCAGGTGGATGCCGTAACCCTGGCCAACACCAACCTGACAACCCAGTTGGCAAGGCCGTTTCCTAACTTGGGCACTTTCGCAACCAATACCGACGTCGGACGCTCAAGCTACGATTCCCTGCAGGCCTCGCTTCGTCGCCGATTCAACAAGCATCTCGCCATTACCGCCAACTACACGTTTGCCAAGAGTCTCGATGACGGTAGCACCATCTACAACTTCTCCGCTCCCAACGGATCGGCGAACGCGCAATACACTGTGGACGCTTCACATCGCGCGGCCGACAGGGCCGTCAGCAGCATCGATGTAAAGCACACCATGAATGTCGCGTTCACCTACACAACTTCCGGTCCGTGGTGGCTGCGCGACTGGCACATATCATCCGTATTTGTAGGACACACCGGGCTACCCATAAACATCACCCAAACCAACGAGATTCCAGGCGTCAACAATCAGCGCCCGAACGGAGACCCCAGCCACCTCAAGCTGGCGAATCCGATCATGAACTTTGGATTGCCAGGATCGACATTTGTACAATACCTCATCCCTGCAACCGACCCGAACTTTCCACTAACGCCCTCCGGGCCGGTTTACGCTACCATTGGTGGCGTTCGAACGCGCATTGTTCCAACCGGCTTCGGCAATGTTCCACGCGACGCTTTGCGGGCGCCCGGCGAAGTGAACGTGGACGCCTCAGTCTCAAAGGACTTCAAGCTGTCTGAAGGCCTGAAATTCCAGTTCCGCATGGACGCGTTCAACGTCTTCAACCATACAAACTTTTTTGGGCCCAACACTGGGCTTACGGTGACTACGGTCGGAGGTGTGGCTTCACTCAACCAGTCGCAAAACTTTGGCAGGATCACGGGCGCGCAAGGTGCACGTACTATGCAAGTATCCGCGCGCTTCTTCTTCTAATAACTGTCGACTCACAAACCGATGTACGGAAAGGCCGCCCGCGAGATTGTATCTCAAACCTCGTGGGCGGCCTTTTGATTCCAGTATTGTGTACCTGATCAGGCGAGGGCACATCGCCTCGGCTCAGGTTCAGTCTTCCTGGCTGCGATGACAATCTTCTGACACAACACGGCCTCTATCCTCTACCAGAGGTTGTTTTCTATTGTTTCTCTAACCGCTTCAGTCGCCGATGTCTTTCGGCAATCCTGGCCTTCCGCCTGGCGATTTCCAACCGCAGTGCCACACTCAACAGGTCCGTGCATATATACAAGGATTCGGAAAAACGCCTGGAATAGTGACATTCACAATCAGAATCCCACGCTTATAGTACGCAAAAATTCTATTCGGCTCCGACGGTCAAATAACTGTGGAATAGGTCGGCTGCAAATCATTGATTTCATAGACCTGGAGAGTTTTTGCGTAGCACAAGGGTCACTCGGGTTGGACGAAAAAAAGTTTCTGTAACATTTTCGCCGCTGGCGCCATATCACCCGTGAGGGCAGAAAGCCGAAGTTCTCAACGGGCGCCGCTTTGAATGCTAACTGGCGAACGGGAACCTTAGGAACGTTATCGGGGTCTAAGCCAAAATATGCGTTTCCATTATTGATTCTTAAAACCCAGCGAGTTGCGGAGGACATAATATGCATCACCGTGCGTTTTCAATCTTGTGTGCAGTTGCTGCTTGTAGTTCACTCCTTTTCTGCAAAGCCAGGAGAGCCGGTTTATTTCTGGCCCTGGTTCTGTTTGCCATGCCCGTGATGCATGCGGAGGTCGCGCAGGGCTGGGCGAAAAAAGTTCTGTAACATTTTGCCGGTTTTCGTCATGGTAGGGTGAGCAGCAACTTGAATCAGATCCGTTTTCGACCGATCGGAAGATCGGAAGAAATGATCGGGAGTCAGAGCTGTAACTGCGCCAACCCCATTCCTAAGAGTCCTGGCGGTGGTGCAAGTTGAAAACATTGCTTCATTCCTAGGTTAGAGCTGCGTGGAGGAAAAATGAAATCAGTCAAGCTGGTGCTCGTATCTGCAATCATTCTGGCGCAAAGCATTTTCATGATGGGTCAAGGCCAGCCCAACTTGTCAAACGGAATTCCACCGCAAGGATCATATGACAGCAGCAGCGTGGATACCGTCAACCTCATGAACGGAAATCTTACGCTGCATATTCCATTGCCGGTTGACTACCCGCAGCGGGGCAAGCTGGGGATCAAGTATTACATGGTCCTAAACTCGAAGACTTGGAAAGCGTACGACACCCCCAGCCCGGGACAGTGGCAGCCCACATCCATATGCCAAACCGGGAGTACGCCACCGTTCAGTACGGGGCCGTGCGGGCAGGACTCATTGTTCGTAAGCACAGCCAGCTTTTCAATGACTAGGGTTTGGCAGAAAGTTTGGCCCGACGGCCAGTTCCCCAGCTACTCGGCCGGTACCCCTGACACGCTGGTCACCTGGGACGGCGCCGTACACCCCATCGGTGGAGACAGCAGCGGCTACACCATACAAGTAAGCGGAGATGATGGTACTGGCGTCTACACCACTGCCACCATTATCGATCGCAATGGCACTCAGTATAGCGGCCAGTTTCCTACTGGTGGTATAGGTGAGTGTACGACGGATCCTGGCAACGGGCTGCCCGGCTCAACTCAAACCACTACCTGTATACAACAATGGAGCCTCAGCAGTGTCACAGACGTCAATGGAAACGTTCTCAACCCGCCCATAGCTATTCCCGGCATAGGCCCCCAGGGAGGAACCATGATTGCCGCTCATCTTGCCGCAGGCTCTGAGTCGGCAGGCTGCACGAGTGTTGCCGGCCCGATTTGGGTGTCTTATTTCAACTACCCCGCCCCCAATGGCCAAACCAACCAGATCAAGTTATGTTTTGCTACGTATCCGCAACTGGCCACTAGTTTTTCTCAGGCGGGTGTCCACCAGTTTCAGGATGCCTATTCAGGGCATCCCTTTCCCGGCCCCTGGCGCCAGCCCGTCTATTTGAGCAACGTCATTTTACCCGATAATACACAGTGGGCGATCAGCTATGACAGCTATGGGGAAGTCACGTCGCTCTCGACCCCCACCGGAGCCACGATCCAATACGGCTGGGGAGAAGGAACCTTCCCCGCTTGCAATGTGGCTGGGAACGACATCACCAAGGTCAGCCGCGCCGTACAGTCGCGGACCATGACCGATGTTAACGGACACGTTTTTACCTCGAACTACCAATGGAGTCCGCAAGCCGGTGACGGGACTTTGAGCCACACTATGACCGATCCCTCAGGCAATGACGCAGTTCATACCTTCGTCGATCTTACCGCCACGTGGATTACGCCATCATGCGATTTTCGCGAGACCCGCACCGTGTCTTACCAGGGGAGCGGAGGGAGCCGAACGCCCCTGAAGCAGGTGGATACGACCTGGTTAAACAGCCGTTTCGGCGGCGCCTACGGCGTGCCAAGCGATGTGAAGACCACGTTGTTCCCTAGTCAGAAAGTGAGCTTGGTTCACACCGACTACGCTCCCAGCTTACCCTTTCTCAATCTGGTAACGTCGCAAAAGACGTATGACTGGGGTCAAGGTGCCCCCGGCGCGCTGCTGCGGGAGCAGGATACCGTCTATCAGTGGCAAAAGGACAGCCGCTATTTGACAGCCAACATGCTCGACCTGCCGGCATCAACAATCGTCGTCAGCCCGATCGCGGCCAACAATATCAAGAGCAGCTGCCCGGTAGACGGCGCCGGCACACTCAAAGCTTGCATGGCAGAAACCGACTCCATCTACGATGAACCGGCCTACCTGACCAATTATGAAGGCACGGTCGGTGCCCTGCCTGCAGGCAGTCACGTGGCGGCGCCGAATCCCGTGCGCGGCAATCCCACCACAGTGAGCAAGTGGCTCAACACCGGTGGCTCCGTCGCCAGCCACACCAATTGGTATGACACAGGAGAGGTGTATCAATCCACCGATCCCGGCGGGCACACCACCACGTACAGCTATGACCTGGCATATAAAGGGATGCTGCCAACGAAGATCTGCAACGCTAGGAACCAGTGCAGCAGCTCGACGTATGATGTCAACACCGGCCTGCTCACTAGTAGTACCGACGTCAACGCCGGCTACCCGGCTATCGGAACCACTCCCGGCGATCCGGCCCACACAACTTCCTTCAGTTACGATGCTCTCAAGCGGCTGACCTCAAACGTGCAGCCGGCTGACCTGAACGGCAATCAGCCGACATCGACCTTCGCGTATCCCGAAGTGAGCACCATTGAGCAGCTCAAGGCGATCACCACCAGCATGAATGACAGCCTGACCACGCACTTTGATGGTTTTGGTCACGCCACGCGTACAGAACACGTGACACCCAGCGGCACGATCCTGGCAGACGTGGCCTACGACGGTATGGATCACGTGATCAGCACGACCAATCCCTATCTCACCACTGGGGATGCGACTTACGGCGTTAGTCAGACCGTGTACGATGGCGCAGGCCGGGCCACAAGCGCCACCGAGCAGGACAACAGCATCAGGACCGTGGACTACAGCGGCGGCAACTGCATTGTGGCCACGGATGAAGCAGGGAAGCAGCGCAGGAGTTGCACTGATGCTCTACGTCGGCTGATTGAGGTGGACGAGCCCGGAATCGGCACCGCCGGGACGCCAGCGTCGGGTAGCTTGAACGTAAGCGGTAGCCTGCGGAACTTGTCGGGATCTACGCCCACGCCAGGTACGGGCTCGGTAGCCTTGACCGGCAGCGAGCAAAGCAAAGCTGCGACACCGGCTAAGCCAGCCAGCGGGAGTGTCACGATTACAGGTTCGGATCAGTCGGTTACTTCAGGCGGCGATCGCTACTGCGCGGTGTACAACGAGAATGGCGACTGCGTGGATTGGGAATTCAATCCTCCTACCACCACCTATGATTGGGGCACAGTATCCATCACGGTCAATGGCTTTACGAAATCAGTTTCCTATGACCAGTCCAGCACGCAGTCTTCCATCCCTGCTGCGCTAGCCAGCGCTTTCAATGCTGATACGACATCTCCGGTGACGGCTTCGGTCACAAGCAATACCGTCATGCTGACTGCCAAAGTCGCTGGGACAGGGGGTAACAGCTACGCGCTCTCTGTAACATCCTCAACCGGCGACCCAACCGACTTCAGCGCGGCCTCCTTTGGCGGATCTGCCTCCGGCGCCACTCTTTCCGGCGGCGCTAACGCCGGTCCCACGATCTATGACTCCGGAGCCTGCTCCATCACAATTGCCGGCACGCTCTATAGCACGTCTTTTGGCCAATGGGACACCCCCAACACCATCGCGGCAAGGCTGTCCGGTATCGTTAACAGCGGTAGTCTGGTTTCGGACACGGCTTCGGGAACCACCGAATCTTTAATCGCCAAGATTGGCGGGACTGCCAGCAACTATACCCTCGCTGCGACTTGCACGCACGATTCCGCAAATTTCAGTACGGGGTCATTTGCCGCTAGCACTTCCGGCTCCAGTCTCGCCGGGGGGACCAACGCCGGTCCGCCTAGCGTGGACTCAGGCACGGTCACGCTAAGCATCGGATCCACGACCAGCGTTACCGCTTGCTATGGGCCGAGCGGAAGTTGCGCTCCGGTCAGCGGCTGTGCCACCGGAGCTAGTACGGCCTCCCAGGTGGCCTGCGTTCTGGGGCAGGGCCTTAGCGTATCTGGCTCCCCGGTGACGCCCACCGTTTCCGGCTCCAGCATTTCCATGGTCTTCAAGAACGTGGGCTTGGCCGGCAACGTCGCGGTGAATGTGGTTTCCAGCCCGGCACAGCCTGGCGTTTTTCCCGGCGGCTCCTTTAGCGGCAGCGCCACGCTCAGCGGGGGAGCGGATCCGGTTCCGCCAAGCCTGCAGAATCCTTACGTGACGCTTTACAGCTACGACGCTTTGGGCAACCTGCTGCGTGTGGACCAGCAGGGCACCGCGCCCTCCGACAGTACCAAGTGGCGCACGCGGCTGTCTACTTACGATTCGCTCTCGCGGCTGCTCACCGCCTACAACCCCGAGTCGGGAACAGTCAGCTACAGCTACGATGCTGACGGCAACGTGCTGCAAAAGACCTCACCCGCAGCCAACCAGACGGGATCGGCCACGCAGACCATCAGCTACTGCTATGACCAACTGCACCGCCTTACGGGAATAGCGTACTTGGCTCAGGCCTGTCCGCTCACATCGCCCGTGATCAGCTACACCTACGACGCTGGCGCAAACGCCATAGGACACCTCAGTTCGATGACCGACCAGGCCGGTACGGCCACGTACAGCTACGATGCTCCGGGCCGGTTGATCAGTGAGCAGCGTACGATCGCGGGAGTGACCAAGGCCATCAGCTACGATTACAACTTGGATGACTCCATCAAGGCAGTGCATTATCCCAGTGGTCGCGTGGTGAATTACACGTACAATTCAGCCAGACAGCCGCTGACCGCCACCGATGCCAACGGCACGCAGTATGTGAGCAACGCAACGTTTTATCCGAACGGTACGGAATACCAGCGGTGGATGCCCAATATTTACTTCCGCACCGATCTCAACAAACGCCTTCAGACTGCCGGGTATTACTCCGATAATGGGCAGGTCACCAGCTACTACATGAGCAAGACCTACTTCTACAACGACGGGCACAATAACCGCGATGTGCTGTCTATCATCAACAACAAGGACACTAACCGAACACAAATCTACACCTACGATGCCTTGAACCGGCTGACATCAGGCTCGTCGCAGAGCAGCACTGGCCCCACCTCCTGGGGCGAGAATTACACCATTGATGCCTGGGGTAACCTGCAGATTTCGCCCATGGCCGGAAAGGCCCATGGCGGTAATTTCCAGTGCGCCGGCGACGCCAACAACCGGGCCAACTGCCTGGTTTACGATGCTGCCGGCAATCTCTCCGCTTATCAGTTTGCCCAATACACCTACGATCCTGAGAACCGCTTGCAGGGCACGGCTGGATTCACATACACCTACGATGGAGACGGGCAGCGCGTGCTCAAGTCCCAGGGCGGCACGCCAAGCAAGCGCTACTGGTCGATGTTCGGCCATACCCTCGCAGAAGGCGACGGCGCGGGTAACATCAGCTCAGAGTATGTATTCTTTGACGGCGATCTTGTGGCCCGAATCGATCTCGCCAACAACTCGGCGCACTACTACCTCTCCGATCACCTGAAATCCACCAGCATAGTGGTGACGGCGGCAGGAACCATCGAGGAAGAATCGGATTACTCTGGGTTCGGGACGGAATTCTCCCTTACCAGCGGCGCCAATCGCTACAAGTTTGAGGGGAATGAAACCGATACCGAATCCCAGTTGGATTACTTCGGCCCCCGCTATTACGCCAGCATGCTGGGTCGCTTTACCTCGGCAGATTGGTCCGAGAAGCCGGTTCCTGTTCCCTATGCGGAGTTCCGCGATCCGCAATCGCTCAACCTTTACAGTATCTCGCGCAACCGGCCCACGGTGATGCGTGACGACGGCCATGAAGACATCGCCGGAGGCGACCATCCTACGGTCACCACTAATCCAGACGGCTCAAAAACCTCGACAGAGACGGTTAAGACTACTGAAATAACCAAGCCGGTCTCTCTGGGGAATGGCAATTGGCAGACCCAGGTCATCACCACTACCACAACCTACTCGGCTACGTTCGATGCGTACAATAACCTGATGCCCGGTACCGCGACCCAGGAACAGAACTTCACAGTCCAGAACTTTGTGAATGGGCAAGCGCAGGGTCCCGCCGAGAACGTACCGGGACCCGGTAAGCAGCCGCTAAATCCAAGAGACCCGGAGGTTGCAGTGTTGCAAAAGGCTGCTGCAACGTTTTTCAACCGCAGCGTCGGAGATGACCTGAACAAAGCATCCGACGTGGCGGGCCCAGCTGGAAAGGTCATGAAACCGGTCGGCGCGATCGCCAACTTCTTCAACGTCACCTACATGACTTTGGTTGCATGGGGACACACGATTGCCGCTGCCGAATGTAACTGTGACCCGCGAGATCTTCCACCCGGTCCTGGCATCACCGTAGTACCCGATGATCAGCAGCAGCCACCGCCGAAGAAGCCGTGATGCAGGCGGAGGACGGGACAGGTGGCCCCGCCCTTTCGCGGTGCGAAGGGCGGGGGTATTTGAAGCTCGAAATCTAAGACTGATTTTCTGGTAGCTGGCAGCTGTCAAGCAACCGCAAAGACTTTCGCCACGGATTAACCCGGATTGAAAAGCAAGCTCCGGCACACGAAGCCCAGTGCTGGCCGCTGACTGATATCAATCTGGTATCAAATTATTGCTTCTTCAGAAACTGCGGGCAATACTTGTGCTAGACGTGTGTTTAGGTTAAGCATTCCAGAATGCTGGGCTTTTTGTAGTCCTTTAGGTCTTTGAAAATTCTGTTGCTGTAGATTCAAAAGGTTGAGCGGACGTAAGCAGCCTGGCACTTGGCCTGCTCCGGCTGGCCGTGGGAGCTTGCAACTTGAGCCGTTTTCGCGGTTTCTGAGCCGCGAGGCGAAATCCTGAGGCGAAGCCGAAGGATCTGTTCCTTTGCAACCCGGAGCTGTTTTTAAACTACCAGCAAGTCCCCCGCCCCAAATTGATTTTGGCCAATAATGACGCGGGTCAGACGCCTTTTTGGGCACTTCAGACACAAGCTAGCAAGTGGGGTGGGGAGGCGCACAAAATCCTCTGAAAATCCGCGTCGATCTGCGTCCATCTGCGGCGAAAGCTTTTGCGGTTGTTTTTTGAAACTCGAAACTTGAAACCTGAAACTGTTCTTAAACTACCCAGCTAGTCCCCCACTTCAGATCGATTTTCGCCAGTAATGACGGGGGACAGACGCGATTTTGGGCACTTCAAAACACAAGCTAGCAAGTGGGGGGATACTACCGTATTTTGCCCGATAAAGACATATATCATATATAAGGATGGGTTTGAGTAAGAGCAAAGAATACTGCGATCCACTACTTTCCAACCTCATGTATGTCATTGATTGTCAGTGGCTTAATACCCCATGGACTACTCCAAGTAATGGGGTGGGGGGCACTGATAAATCTGGACGGACGGGGCCATCGGCCTAAGCTTCCCACACGCGCTGCGCGGTGGTTGATACAAATTCCAGCTTCTCACTCTTCATCCAGCGGGACCGCGGTGCTGGGTCGCTGCCGTACCCAGCACACACTGTGGCTGCCGCATTTGTGGGCTTCAAACATGCGCCGGATACGGTGCGGTACTTCGCAGTCGTAATCGTCTGCATGACGCTCAGATTCGCTGAGGTCAAAGCGGAGTCCGCACACGGAACACTCCCAACCCATGGTGTACTTCTGCAACAACTTATGGGGTAGAAGGTTGCGTGTGGTGTGTTGCTGGATATTGGGGTCCGGAAATCGGCTGTCTGGAATTTGGTTGCTTGGAAGTGGGCTGTTCGGGAAGTGGCGTTCCATGTCTAGTTCTCCGGGGAAAGAGGTTTTCGACCCGGATACTATAACTCCGTATCCATATATAGTGCGATATATGCGGCCCGTCTTTGGTACAGGTCCTTCTGGCGATAGGGCATAGTACTATCGTGCAGACAGGTGGCGTTACTTTCCAGCTTCTGGCATCTGCCGCGGGTCGAGTGCCTAACCGGTTGAACGCTCTGGCCACTTTTTTCTGAGCTCAGCCAGAAAGGCGGCCCGGTCATGAAACCCAGGCATTCTCGAATGCCGTCTTGCCAAAAGCAGTTGCCGGTTGTCAGTAAGAACAACCGCAAAATTTCGGGTTGCTTTTGAAACTTGAAATCCGAAACTCGAAACTGTCTTCTGGTTGTGGCATGATGAGGCACATGAAAAAGAAGACAGCCGTATTCGTGGGTGCATTTTTCTGCATCGCTATTTGTTCAACATCATTCGCGCAACAATCATCTGCAGACCCCGCATACAAGAACCCAGGACTCCCGATTGAGCAGCGCGTTGACGACCTGGTATCGCGCATGACCCTTGAGGAGAAGATCTCGCAACTAGGCGATGCGTCAGATGCTATTCCCCGGCTCAGCATTCCCGCGTACCACTGGTGGAACGAGGGCCTGCACGGAGATATAGGCAGCCGATACGCAACCGTATTTCCGCAGGCTATTGGAATGGCCGCCAGCTTCGACCAGCCTTTGATACATCAGGTTGCCGAAGTGATCAGCACCGAGTTCCGCGCCAAATATGCCGCTCAAGTACGCCCTGACGGATCCAGCGACCAGTACCATGGGCTCGATGTCTGGTCGCCCAACATCAACATCTTTCGTGATCCGCGTTGGGGACGGGGCCAGGAAACTTATGGAGAGGACCCCTACCTGACTTCGCGTCTGGCCGTCGCCTACGTGACCGGTATGCAGGGGGACGACCCCAAGTATCTGAAGACCGTTTCCACGCCGAAGCACTTCGCAGTACACAGCGGGCCTGAGCCAACCCGGCATTCCGTTGATTTGCAAGTGTCGCGTCACGACGTGGAGGATACGTACCTGCCCGCGTTTCGGGCGGCCATAGTGGAGGCCAAAGCGCAGTCCGTCATGTGCGCCTACAACTCGCTTAACGGCCAACCCGCCTGCGCGAATGCAACATTGCTGCAAGAGCATCTGCGGCGTGATTGGGGCTTTCAGGGCTATGTGGTGTCCGATTGCGGCGCCGTAACCGACATTTTCCAGGGCCATCACTTTACCAAGTCCGTGGAAGAGGGAGTCAGTGCAGCGTTAAAAACCGGCACTGATCTTACTTGCGGTCTCCGGCCGCAAGAGCGCACCGCCATTTTGAAAGCCGTGCAACAGGGCTTGCTTGCAGAAGCAGATATTGACCGCGCCTTGCATCGCCTGTTCATCGCCCGCTTCCGGCTGGGCATGTTCGATCCGTCGGCCACGGTTCCGTATTCCCAAATCAGGCCCGAAGAAAACGATACCGATGCACACCGCCAGCTCGCCCTCAAAGCCGCGCGTGAATCCATTGTTCTACTGAAGAACAAAGATAATCTTCTTCCTCTGAAACAGAAATACGGAACGATTGCAGTCATTGGCCCCAATGCCGACAGCTTGGATGCCTTGGAAGGCAACTACCACGGCACGCCATCCAAATACGTGACCGTTCTGGAGGGCATTCGCCAGCGCTTTGCGCAATCCAAAATCATTTATGTTGACGGTACGGGATTGATTGGACCGGCCACCAGAGCCATCCAGGCCAGCGTGCTCTATACCGACGACTCGCACAAGAACCATGGTATGAAGGCGGAGTACTTCTCCAATATCAAACTTGAGGGACCGCCTTTCCTGAGTCGCACCGACGATACGGTTGATTTTGATTCGGTCCCCTCCGGCATTTCGCGAGAGTTGTCACAACATTATTCCGTGCGTTGGACTGGCGTGCTTGTGCCTCCCGAGACCGGTGACTACCTGGTCGGATTCACGGGCAGGGATGGCTACCGCGTCTGGCTTAATGGCGATCTCGTGGTCGAGGACTGGACGACTCACCGGCCTGCCTCGACCCGTACGAAGAATATCCATCTTGAAAAAGATCATGCTTATGCGGTCAAGATCGAGTACTTCCACGCCCTGCGTGCGGCCGAAGCACACCTGGTGTGGAGCATGCCAGGGTGGCAAGGACCCGATGCGCTCGACGCGGCTCGCAGTGCCGACGTCGTCATCATGGTGTTGGGCCTGTCTGCCCGCATCGAAGGCGAAGAGATGGATGTGCACGCTGAAGGATTCGCGGGTGGTGACCGCACCAGCCTTGATTTGCCCGCCCCGCAAGAGCAACTTCTGGAGAGTATTTACGCCTTGGGTAAGCCCACGGTGCTGGTGCTAATGAGCGGAAGCGCGGTTGCCGTGAATTGGGCAGACAAGAAGCTGCCGGTGATCATGGAGGCCTGGTATCCAGGTGAGGAAGGCGGAACCGCGGTGGCCGAGGCGCTTGCCGGCGATTTCAGTCCGGCAGGCCGCTTGCCCGTTACGTTCTATAAATCCATTGACCAGCTTCCGGCCTTTGAAGATTACTCTATGGCCAAGCGCACCTACCGTTACTTTAGCGGCGAACCTTTATATCCGTTCGGATACGGGCTAAGCTATACATCATTTGAGTACAGCAATGCACGTGTAGATAAGGCAAAAGCGGCCGCTGATGGAACGGTCACGATTTCCGTTGAAGTCGCCAATACCGGTGCGATGGCAGGTGACGAAGTTGTGCAGCTTTACCTCGCCCATCATGGTGTTGCGGGCGCTCCGTTGCGCGCGTTGCAGGGTTTCAAGCGCGTGCATCTGGAGCGCGGGCAGCGGAAAACGGTGTCATTCCCACTTCGGGACCGGGAGCTGAGCATCGTAGACGAATCAGGCAAGCACCGCATCGCGCGTGGGGTCGTAGAAGTTTGGGTCGGGGGAGGTCAGGATGGCGTGCGCTCAGGCCTGCCTAAAACCGCTGGTGTGCGGACCCGATTCACGATCACCAGCGGAGCCACGTTGCCCGATTAGTGGCGGCCTGAATCCGGCGGATGGTTCGTATTTGAACCAGTTCCGAATGGATGAGGGGGTTGACATCTCCTACACAAAATTCCATGACCGGATCGACAATGGTCCTTATGACTTGTGCAACCTCTAGAGAAGCAACTCTATGTCGGCTGGACCGAACCAGGAGAGTGGTTGAACATGACCGTGGAAGTTGAGCGCGCAGGCATCTACAGTATCGATCTTCTCTATACATCGAATCGAGGCGGGGATTATCTGGAATTGCTTTGCCGGACGGATGACAGGGAGGCCTTGCGTTGTACCTCGCGAAACAAGTGCAGATTTGTCCTCAACACGATTCCGGGATTCAAGTAGTGGGCATGTGGAATGGTGATCCGGTTTAGCAAGTAGTCAGACAGCAGGCGAACAGCTTGCTGTCCCTGAAGATACGGATCCTGATAAATGGACGCCCGAATCGTCCCACGTTGCAGATGAGGTACCATTTCGGGAAAAAGGTCGGTTGTAATGAGCTGGGTTTCGCCTGCGCGTCCGTACCTCTGTAGGGCCCGGCATACAGGCAAGCAATTCACGGTGCTCACATAGATGCCACGCAGCCCTCGGTGGCTGGCAAGCAATTCGCAGGTCTTGCGATAGCTCTCCTTCTCCGATTCATGTGCCTCCAGGACTGCGGCGATCTTGCCATTCATGCAATCTTTCTTGAATCCGGCGCAGAAGCCCTTGGCTTTAAGGCGGTGCTCTTCGGTCGTAAGCATGCCTGTAATCATCGCTACTTCAGAGCCAGGAGGCACAAATTTAGCCATCAGCTCGGCGGCCAATCGTCCATTGAGTTCCGGGTCAACGCAAACCACGCTGGAGCGGCGGCTCCGAGGAGCATCCGTCGTGATGCAGATTACGCGCACATTTTGTTTTTCCGCACGGTTGATGAGCGGCGTCACCGATTTCGGGTTTCCAGGGGTAACGATAAGCGCGTTGACGCCGCGGGCCATCAGGGCTTTTACTTGTTCTGGTTCGCCTTCGCCCAAGCTTGCGACCGGACTGTATACGATCTCTATGCCGAGACCATTTACTCGCCGAGCCTCATCGAAGATTCCTGCCCGCATCTGGTCATAAAAGAAATGAATTTCCTCCGGGATGCACACTCCAATTCGTAGATTGGCACTTCCGACCGAAAGGATGCGGGCCGCGGGATGTGGCGTGTAGGCGAGCTTTTTGGCAATGCGAAGCACCTTCTTTCTGGTGGCTCCGCTGATTCCGGGCCGGTTGTGCAAAGCACGGTCTACCGTGCCAATCGAGACTTTGGCGAGTTCGGCAATTTTGTGAACGCCTGTCCGCTTCATTGGTTTGCCTGATTACTGAGCGATCACATTCAATTTGGTTTCAATCCAATCAACAGAATTGCCGCCGACCATGATTTTGAATGTACCAGGTTCAACGACGCGGTGCATTTCACGGTTCCAAAATGAAAGCTCATCTGGGCCAAGCGTAAACTCAACCGTCTGCGTGCCGCCTGGGGCGAGCGTGATACGGCGAAAGCCGCGTAATTCTTTAATGGGCCGCGTCACCGAACTCACCTCATCGTGGATATAAAGCTGCACAACTTCATCCCCAGGCACCGTGCCGGTATTGGTTACATCAATAGATATTTTGGTCTGACCCTCTGTGCCAATTGATTCCGGCGCTACCTTGAGGTTCGCATATTTGAAGGTCGAATAGCTCAATCCCCAGCCAAAGGGGAAGAGAGGTTGGGTAGTGCTGCCGAGATATTCGCGCTTTGCTGAGGGCTTCTGGTAGTAATAGTCCGGTAACTGTCCTACGGATCGAGGTACCGTTATGGGAAGCCTACCACCGGGATTGTAGTCACCAAAGAGCACGTCAGCGACCGCTGTCCCACCTTCCTGGCCCAGATACCAGCCTTCGAGGATTGCCGGCACATGCTCTGCAATATAGTTAATGGAATTCGGACGGCCATGCTGCAGGAAGACAATTACAGGCTTTCCGGTGGCAAGAATGGTTTTCACTAAATCATCCTGATTGCCGAGCAGGTCGAGGTTATCGCGATCGCCAGGGTGATTCGCCGCCCATGCTTCACGCGATGTCTGTTCATTGCCGCCAAGCGCCAAGATCACTATGTCAGCTTTCTTCGCAACCTTTACCGCGTCCTGGATGCGCTTAGCGTTCTCGGTCGGATCACCTAAAACAACTTTATCGGCATCCCAGTCAGGTTGGGTTTCCGTTATCTTGCAACCTTCAGCGTAAAGTACTTCAGCGGCTGAGCCAATCTTGTCTTTTATGCCCTGAAGAACGCTCACGCCGCGCCCGGGATCGCTGCTATATCCACCGAGATGAACGTCAGCGGCATTAGGGCCAATTATGGCGATGCGCTTGTACTTCGCTTTATTCAAAGGAAGCAAATTATTTTCGTTTTTCAGAAGAATGATTGCTTCATGCGCCGCTTTGAGCGCGAGTTGCTGATGCTCAGCACTGTTGGTGATCTTTTCGGCATCATCGGGATTCACATAAGGGTCATCGAAGAGCCCAGTAAGGAATTTCACGCGCAGCATGCGCACGACGGCGCGGTCCACGGTGGCTTCGGCAACCTTTCCCTGCTTCACTTGATCCATCAGACTGGGGTACGCGCTGGCGAAAGGCAATTCGACATCAACCCCTGACTCCAGGGCCAGCTTGGCCGCGGCTTCATTGGAAGGAACAACGTGGTGAAGGTTCTTCAAGTCGGTGATGCCGAAGTAGTCTGAAACCAGAACTCCATCGAACCCCCATTCGTGGCGCAGGATATCGTCGAGCAGATGCTTGTTACTGTGCGATGGAATGCCGTCAATTTCGTTGTAAGAAGCCATGACGCTTTGCACGTGCCCTTCTTTTACGGCCACCTCGAATGGCTTGAGAAAATATTCGCGGACGACTCGCTCGGAATAATTGCCCGGCGCCACATTGGTGCCACCCTCCGGTTGGCCGTGCACTGCGAAATGTTTGGCGGTAGCGATCACATGCGACTTATCAATGAAGGGTCCGGTTCCCTGAAACCCTTGAATGGCAGCTACGCCGATACGCGATCCAAGATAAGGGTCCTCGCCGTAGGTTTCTTCAGTGCGGCCCCAGCGCGGATCGCGCGCCAGATCGAGCACCGGAGTCAGACATTGTTGTGCGCCGCGCGCCCGAACTTCAGCGGCCGTCGCAGAAAAGACGTCATGAACCAAGTTTGGATCCCAGGTGGATGCCAGCGCGATGGCCTGCGGATAGGAAGTGCCTTTCAATGCGGCATGTCCATGAAGGCACTCCTCGTGGAAGAGGACAGGAATTCCTAGGCGAGTGTTCTCTTTCATCCATTTCTGGATGGTATTGGTGAACTCAGCCATTGTGCGCGGCCCGTGATTCACGCTCGGCCGTGACATCTCTCCCAGGCCGTTTTTCAGCAACACGGCGGCACGCTCGGGAAGAAACGCGCCTTTGTCATCAGTAAAGAGTGCCTGTGGATCATTGAAAAACCGCCGATCTTCCCATGCGCCTTCCAGTTGAGCAACTTTCTCTTCCAGCGTCATTCGTGAAAGCAAATCTGCTATCCGCTGCTCGACCGGAAGATTAGGATTGCGGTAGGGAAGATCTTGCGCTTGGGCAGTAAGGCAGAGAATAAGAAGGCCGGCAATCCCCATAAGTGCACGGTGCACGGCAACCCTGATTTGAGACTTGGTTTTCATCCGTTATCTCCATGCCAGACGATTTGCAATCCGCCTGGCCCGTGGTACTATATCATCGCCGTTAACGTACACGGTAAGGGATTTTTGAGTGCCATTGGACTGGCCTTTCCAGCGCGCAACGAGGTTTCTTATGCGATTTGCACGGATTCTGCTCTTTTCTGTTCTGACGTGCCTGTTTTTAACTGTTCCCGGATGCAAGACCGCTGGAACCAATACGGGAAAAAATGGGCCGATTCGCATCGGGTTCTCCATGGATTCTCTGCAGCTTGAACGATGGCAACGTGACCGCGATCTTTTCGTGCAGAAGGCCAAAGAACTTGGCGCTGAGGTATTGGTGCAGTCTGCCGACGGTAATGATTCCCTTCAAGTGCAGCAGGCCGAGAATCTGCTTACACAAGATGTGGATGTCCTGGTGATTGTTCCGCACAATGGCGAGATTGCAGCATCCATTGTTGACAGCGCAAAGCGGCAACATGTTCCGGTGCTTGCCTACGATCGCATCATTCGCGACAGCGACGTGGATTTCTATATTTCATTCGATAACGTCAAGGTTGGTGAGCTGCAGGCACAATATCTGCTCGACCGCGCTCCCAAGGGCAATTACGTTCTGATTGGAGGATCGCCCACCGACAACAACGCGCGCCTGTTTCGGGAAGGGCAGATGAATGTATTAAAGCCAGCGGTTGACCGAGGTGACATCAAGATTGTTGCAGACCAGTGGGCCAAGGACTGGCTGCCCAGTGAGGCCCTTCGGCACACAGAAAACGCTTTGACACAGGCCCGGAATAATGTGGTTGCTGTGGTTGCTTCCAATGACAGCACTGCCGGCGGGGTCATCCAGGCGCTGGAGGAACAGAAACTTGCCGGCAAAGCTTTGGTTTCAGGACAAGACGCCGATCTGACAGCCTGCCAGCGTATTGTTGGCGGCACGCAGTCTATGACGGTATATAAACCCATTGCTCCCTTGGCGAGCCACGCTGCTGAAATTGCTATTGCTCTCGCCAGACATTCCGCTGTGGAACCGAATGGAAAGGTGAACAACGGGTCCAAAGATGTTCCTTCTTTTTTGCTCACGCCGATTGCGGTTGATAAGAGCAACATGGCGCAAACTGTTGTCAAAGATGGTTTCGTGAAGATCGAAGATGTTTATCGCAACATCCCCCGCGACCAGTGGCCGAAGATAGCAAGCCATTAATTGCTGAGCGATTCATCCATGAGCGAAGTGCTCACAACCCGCCTGCCATTGCTTCAGATGCAGAACATCGTCAAGACTTTTCCTGGGGTGCGCGCGCTCGATGGCGTGAGCTTCGATCTGTATCCGGGTGAGATACACGCACTCGTGGGGGAAAACGGAGCAGGGAAATCAACTCTGATGAAGATCCTCGCGGGTGTTTACTCGCACTACGAGGGAGAAATACGCATCCAAGGTGAGTTGCGCCGCTTCCGCAACGTGCACGAGTCAGGAGATGCCGGGGTTGCGGTTGTGTTTCAGGAGTTGTCGCTGGTTCCAAAGCTCTCCGTCGGAGAAAACATTTTCTTAGGACGTGAGCCAAACGGATTTGGCATTGTGCAGTGGGAACAACTTTATTCCGAGGCAGCGAGATTGCTGCGTGATCTGGATCTCGATATTGACCCTCGTACCAATACGGAACGCTTGGGTACAGGGCGCCAACAGCTTGTGGAAATTGCCAAAGCACTATCCCGCAAAGCCAGCATTCTTGTGCTCGATGAGCCTACGGCAGCGCTGACCGATGTTGAAGCCGAAAACCTGTTTTCCATCTTGTGTGACCTTCGCGCGCAAGGCATCGGCATTATTTACATTTCGCACCGCCTCGAAGAGGTCTTCCGGCTGAGTGATCGCATTACCGTTTTGCGTGACGGCAAGACCGCTGGAACAGAAGCTACCGGAAATGTAAACCAGCAGCAGGTGATTGCGAAGATGGTGGGCAGGGAAGTTTCTCAGCTTTTCCCTGTGACGAAGCGAACTCCAGGAGTGACAGCTCTCGAGGTGCGCCACATCCGGGCCGAGGACCCGGCAGCGAGCAGCAGGTTGGCCGTGGAAGATGTGAGCTTCTCAGTGCGCTGCGGTGAGGTGCTTGGAATCGCGGGACTCATGGGCGCTGGGCGCACCGAACTTCTCACCGCTATTTTTGGTTCATTCCCAGGAAGAGTCTCAGGAGATATTTTCATTCAAGGCCAGCAAGTCAAGATCTCTCGACCTGCAGACGCAATCTCCCACGGCATCGGTTTTGTAACCGAAGACCGCAAGGGATCAGGGCTCATGCTCGGGCAGACGGTTCTTTGGAACATGACGCTGGCATCATTGCCGCGCCTTTCGCGCCGTTTTTTAACGGATGAATCCCGGGAAATCGCCGCCAGCCACCCGCTGTTCCAAAATCTGCGCATCAAAGCAAATTCTCTGTTCACTGGGGTTGGCACCCTCTCCGGAGGGAACCAGCAGAAAGTGGTGCTGGCAAAATGGCTGATGAATGAAACTCGCGTACTTTTTCTTGATGAACCGACGCGTGGTATTGACGTGGGCGCCAAGCAAGAGATCTACGCAATGATCAACAAATTGGCGGAATCGGGACTGGCGGTCGTAATGGTTTCTTCGGAGTTGCCTGAGGTACTCGGACTGTGTGACCGAATCCTGGTGTTGTACAAGGGACGAATTACAGGCGAATTCACGCGAGAGGAAGCCACGCCGGAAGATGTAATGTCCCGTGCCACTGGCCAGGTAGCGTGCCGCAATTAAAGAGAGGAATGTGAATAGCAATACAAAAACGATGTTGACGCAACCAACCGGACAGGCGAAGGCAGATGAGCCGAAAGAGTTACGTTGGCAAGCTCATGCCGGCAAGGTCCGTGCGTACAGCATGGTATTTGCGCTGATTGCTCTGTGGATCATCTTTACCGTGGTGACGGATGGCATTTTTCTCGGGGCGCGCAACTTTTCCAATTTGATCCGGCAAACCGCGGTCACCGGCATTCTTTCTGTCGGCATGGTGATGGTGATTATCACCGGTCAAATTGATCTTTCCGTCGGCTCGATTGTTGGGCTCTCAGGTATGGCTGCTGTGCTGGTACAAGTCTCTCTGGGTTGGGGCCTTGTTCCTTCTTTGCTTACTGGCATCATGGTGGGCCTCGCCATTGGCGCTCTTCAAGGATGGCTCGCTGCCTATGCACGAGTGCCTTCGTTCATCGTAACTTTAGGCGGATTGCTGGTGTGGCGCGGAGTGGCGAAGGGCATCAGTGGGGGCAACACTTATCCCATCGCGGTGCACTCCTTCAAGGCGTTGGGCCAATCGTATCTGAGCCAGACGTCGGGGATCGTCTTGATGGTGCTGGCCGTTGTTGCCACCATCGCGCTTGTCTTCCACCGAAACACAATGCGCAAGCGTCATGGTCTGGAACCATGGACGACCGGCCTGGCGGTTCGCATCCTGCTGCCTTCCGCACTCATCGTCGGTTTTGTAGTTGCGCTGAATGCATATGCAGGCGTACCGATCCCCGTTCTCATTTTCGTAACTGTGGCGTTAGTTGGGGCCTTCGCAACCCAGAACACAACATTCGGCCGGTACTTATATGCCGTAGGAGGCAATCCAGAGGCGGCGAAATTCTCAGGCATCAACCTGCGCGGACATGTGCTCGCGACGTTTTGTATTCTCGGCGCTTTATCGGGAATCGCAGGAATCATTTATACGGCGCGTGTCGGCAGCGCCGGACCGGATGCAGGCACGCTGCTTGAGTTGGATGCGATCGCAGCTTGCGTCATCGGAGGTGCAAGCTTAATGGGAGGCAGGGGAAGTGTCTTAGGCGCATGTTTAGGTGCTTTATTCATGGCGAGTCTCGACAACGGAATGTCGTTGAAGAACGTTCCCGATTTTACCCAGGATATTGTTAAGGGTTCCATTCTGGTGGTTGCGGTTGGTTTAGATGTTTTTGGAAGGCGGAAGGACTGAACGTATGCCAATGTACGTTCTCGGCATTGATATTGGCACGGGCGGCACACGCGCTGTGATTATGGATGACCGCGGCAGCATCGTCGCCTCTGCCACGGCAGAACACGAACCCTTCGCGTCTCCGAAGATTGGCTGGGCCGAGCAGCAGCCAGAGGATTGGTGGCGGGCTGCGCGTCTTGCCGTGCGCCAGGCGATTGCTCAGGGAAAGCTGCAGAAAGAACAGATCGCTTGTGTTGGATTCTCGGGACAGATGCATGGCGCCGTTATGCTCGATAGTTTTGATCAAGTTGTCAGGCCCGCGCTGATCTGGTGTGATGTGCGCACCGGGAAACAATGCCAGGAGCTCAGCCAGCAAATTGGTTTCGAGCGGCTCATTCAGCTCACCTGCAATCCGCCTCTGGCGAACTTCACTCTCACGAAGTTTTTATGGACGCGAGAGAATGAACCGGAAAATTGGAGCAGAGTGCGCTCGGTCATGCTCCCGAAAGATTACGTCCGCTTCAGGCTTACAGGAGAGCGGGCCATTGATGTTGCCGATGCCTCCGGCACTCTCATGCTCGATGTGGCACGGCGTCAGTGGTCAGCAGAGGTCTTACATGCTGTTGGAATTGATCGAGCAATTTTGCCTGACTTGTATGAATCACCTGAGATTTGTGGAAAAGTTTCTGCCAAGGGTGCTGAAGAAACCGGCTTGGCCGCCGGCACACCGGTGGTGGCCGGAGCGGGAGACCAGGCGGCGGGCGCTGTAGGTATGGGAATCGTTGCTCCCGGCGTAGTGAGTGCCACGATTGGGACCTCAGGGGTTGTTTTTGCGGCTACGGATCGTCCGGCGCTCGATCCGGCAGGCCGTTTGCATACCTTCTGTCACGCGATTCCAGGCCGATGGCATGTGATGGGAGTGACCCAGGCCGCGGGACTTTCCCTGCGATGGTTTCGCGACACCTTCATGAGCGCGTGGGCACAAGATGGAGCAGACCCATATGAACGGCTCACAGCGGAAGCCGCAACGACACCGGCCGGTGCAGATGGGCTTCTGTGGGCTCCGTATCTGATGGGTGAACGGACACCGCATCTTGATCCGAACGCACGCGGAGTCCTGGTGGGGCTGACGGCTTCACACACACGCGCGCACGTCGTACGGGCCATTCTTGAAGGCGTGGCTTTTAGTTTGAAAGACACATTCACAATTTTCAGCGAGATGAACTTGCCGGTGAAGCGTATTCGGCTGGGTGGTGGAGGAGCAAGGTCTTCCTTATGGCGGCAGATTCAGGCTGACGTGTACGGCGATGAGGCAGAAATCGTCGAAGCCGAGGAGGGCGCGGCATACGGAGCCGCCATTCTTGCTGGCGTAGGTGCAGGCCTATGGCCATCCGTAGACAAGGCATGCGAGTCAGTAGTGCGGGTTGCCAACCGCGTCCAGCCCAATGCGGCCCATGCTTCGGCGATGGAATCCAACTACGCAGCGTACCGTCGAATCTACCCGGCGATGAAATCTATTTTAAGTTCCTAGAGGCATTTTGATGACTATGAGCACTGATCAGTATCAACCAAAACCGGAAGACAAATTTTCATTCGGGCTATGGACTGTAGGAAATCGCGGACGAGATCCCTTCGGAGATTTTGTGCGGCCCCCTATCTCTCCCGTGGATATCGTGGCCATGCTCAGTGAATTGGGCGCTTGGGGGGTGAATTTACACGACAACGATCTGGTGCCGATTGATGCGAGCGCGGCAGAGCGCGACCGCATCGTGCGCGAATTTAAGAAGGCGTGTAAAGAAAATGGGATTGTTGTGCCCATGGCGACGGTCTCGCTATTTTTCCATCCGGTTTTTCGTGATGGGGCCTTTACCGCAAATGATCCTGAAGTGCGCGCCTATGCTTTACAAAAAACCATGCGCGCGATGGACCTGGGAGCAGAACTGGGCGCGAAGATCTTTGTGTTATGGGGTGGCCGTGAAGGCGTAGAAACCGATGCCTGCCGTCGTGCCGATGAGGCCATCCAACACCTGCGGGAAGCCATCAACTATCTTTGCGAATACAACATTGATCGTGGATACGGATTCAAATTCGCGCTCGAAGCCAAACCCAATGAGCCGCGCGCAGACATTTATATGGCCACCACCGGCCACTATCTGGGCTTTATTCCTACGCTCGATCATCCCGAGATGGTTGGCGTCAACCCTGAGGTTGCGCACGAACAGATGGCAGGGTTGAATTTCATGCACGGCGTTGCGCAGGCATGGGAAGCCGGCAAGCTTTTTCACATTGATCTCAACGACCAGATGCCGGGCCGCTACGATCAGGATTTGCGTTTTGGCTCGGCCAACCTCAAGTCTTCGTTCTGGCTGGTCAAGTTTCTGGAGGACGTCGGTTATGACGGACCCCGTCACTTTGATGCTCACGCCTATCGCACAGAAGATAGCGCCGGAGTAAAAGATTTTGCGTGCGGCTGCATGCGCACTTACTTGATTTTGAAAGAGAAGGCCGCACGCTGGAATGCGGACCGGGAGATTCAAGCAATTCTGAAAGAGATCTCAACCACTCCCAACAGCGTTCCGCAGACCGGGCGCTACTCGAAGCAAGGGGCCGCAGCTTTGCTGGCACATCATTTTGATAAAGACGCAATGGCAAAGAAACGATTGCCTTATGAACACCTCGACCAACTCACAATCGAAATTCTCACCGGAATACGATGAGCGACAACACACGGGAGTAGAGCAACGTTTAGAAAAACTAAATCGACTTCTTTAGTTTTACTGGATTGACTGTTCATAACGAATAACCTACCGTCCTAGCCGAGCAGTAATTTCCGCGATCGCATGACCGCGCCCGCAACTTCGGGGGCGAGAGGTCTTCGAGGCGGGTGTGTGTATTTTTCAACGTGGGGGAGGGTTAATCGTGAATAGACTTATCAGCTTTTTCATCCTGTTGTCAGTCATTCTGTATACAGGAGCAGCGAGCGCGCAGGAAACGCGTGCCACACTCAGTGGTCTGGTAACAGATCCTTCATCAGCGCCGGTTGTGGGTGCAAAGATCACCGTCATAGAAATTCGTACCGGCACGAAGACGGCGACGGTTTCCGACAATGCCGGGCAATACACCGTTCCTTTTTTGCCCCCGGGCGATTATGAAATCAACGCCGAGGCCCAGGGGTTTAAGCAATTCGTTCACCGGGCAGTGCACATTGAATCGGGCAGCCATCCTGTCATTGATATCCGGCTTCAGATTGGCAACAACACCGAATCAGTGACCGTAACTGCGGAAACCCCGCTGATCAATTCAGCCGATGCTTCGATTGGCCAGGGCATGACCACGCAGCAGGTGGAAGATTTCCCGCTGAATGGCCGCAACCCGATGATGGTGACACAACTGGCCATCGGCGTCATCGCCACCGGCAATCCTACGCTGGTGCACCCATTCGACAATGGTGCAGCTTCGGGATGGAGCATGGGAGGAACGCCTGCGCAGACTGCTGAAATCCTTATGGATGGAGCGCCGAATGCCACGTGGGACAATCGCGCCGCCTACTCTCCGCCCCAGGAAGCGGTGCAGGAAGTGAAAGTCAAGGCCTTCAACACTGACGCCGCTTTTGGCCATACCGGCAGCGGCACCATCAATGAGGTCATGAAGACGGGCACGAACAAATTACATGGTTCGGCGTACGGATTTGCCCAGCCTTCCTGGGCATCAGCCAACAGTTTCTTTAATAACCGAAACAACGTCGCCCGGCCCAACACGAATTTCAATCAATATGGGCTGACGGCCGGCGGCCCGGTGATCGTGCCCAAGCTGTACAACGGTCGCAACAAGCTGTTTTGGTTTTTCGCGTGGGAGGTGCTCAAGGACGGCCAGCCCAACCCAAAGCTGCTGACCGTGCCGACGAGCGCAGAGCGGCAAGGCGACTTTTCATCTTTGCTGACCCTCGGCAGCCAAAGCGTTCAAATTTACAACCCGTACAGTGGAACGCTTAGCGGCACAAAGGTCAATCGCAAGCCCTTTATGTGCGATGCGAGTGGTAACCCATTAGCTCCTAATATGACCCCGGGGCCGACTTTCGGAACACAGGCCAGTGGCATACCATGCAACAAGATCCCACAGCAACTGCTCAACCCGGTTGCTTTGGCGTATCTGAAGTTTTATCCGCAGCCCAATGTTACCGGAACTGCGACAGGGTATTCGAATTACGCTAACACCGCGACCACCAATGACGATTACAGCAACGAGTTGGGCCGTTTGGATTGGACCATGAGCGAGCGCAGCCGGCTGGCATTTAACGTCCGCCACAACTCCGAGTTCCAATCGAAGAACAACTATTTTCTGAACAACACGACCGGTTCCGACCTGCAGCGCAACAACTGGGGCGCGACCGCCGACGAGGTCTTCATTATTAATCCCAGCACAGTGCTGAATGTGCGCGCGAACTACACTCGGTTGAACGAGTTCCATCCATCGCCCAGCGCCGGCTTCGACCCGACGAAACTCGGTTTCCCGTCGAACATTACAAGCACCAGCCAGTACCTGCAGTTACCGGCGATCAGCTTCGGCTCGAGTTGCGGCAACGATACCACGCAGGCAGCGAGCTTCGACTGTTTCAGCGGGACCGGCTCAGACCGGATACCTTCACAGTCCTATCAATTGTTTGGAGATGTGCAGAAGCAGTTGAGCTCGCATTCACTGAGGTTCGGGGTTGACGCCCGGCAGTACAAGCTGGATGCCCAGAGTTTCGGCGCCGCCACAGGAAGCTACAGCTTCGCGGGGATAGGTGCCACGAACTCATGGACAAACGGACCCACGGCTTCCACGGCCCCGGGATTTGGCCAGGATTTCGCGGCGTTCCTTCTGGGCTTGCCCACCAGCGGCACGTACAACCTGAGCAGCCGGGGCACTTACACCGGCTACTATTATGGATTGTTCGTACAAGATGACTGGCGTATCAGGAAGAACCTGACGATCAATTTAGGCCTGCGCTACGATCATGACACCCCGTACTCGGAGAAGCTTGGGCGCACAGTAAACGGTTTTGCCTCCACTGCGACGAACCCGCTTGCTGCCGCCGCTGTTCCCGCTTACAACAGCAAGCCCATCCCTCAGATCCCAGTGGGCAGTTTCAACGTGCCGGGAGGGTTAACGTTTGCCAGTCCCAGCGATGGCTCGATCTACAGCAACACCTCGCATCTGGTGAGCCCTCGGGTTGGTTTCGCATGGTCGCCAGACTTATTTAACGGAAAAACTGTTATTCGCGGCGGTTTTGGAGTCTTTGTGCAGCCCATCGCCCTATCGAATCTGGCTCCCACCGGCGCCTACTCCAGCAGCCCGGTTCTCACGCAAGAGGGCTTCAGCCAAACCACACAGCTAGCGGTCCCCAGCAACTTCTTGTTGCCGACTACCACGCTGAGCAACCCGTTTCCAGTAATCGTGCAGCCGGCGGGTTCGGCGGCCGGCTTAGCGACCTTCAACGGCCAGAGTATTGATTTTCTCGCCCCCAATGCTAAGAATCCCTATTCAGAGCGTTGGACATTTGGCATCCAACAGTCGGTTACGCCGAATCTGCTGTTCGAGATTGCCTATATCGGCAACCACTCTGTGCATCTTCCTATCGCACTCACGCAGCTCAACGGCATTCCGCGCGCCTACTTGAGTACACTGCCATACCGCGACCAGGCGCTAATCAATTCGTTGACCGCAAACACCCCCAATCCGTTTGCAGGATTGATCCCGAATGTTGCGAGCTTCAATGGCGCGACTATAGCAGTGCGGCAGTTGCTGGCCCCGTTTCCACAATACCCCGTCGCTGATTCAACCAGTTTCAGCTCAGGCGTGGTTGAGCACAATGCCAGTCTGGGCAGTTCGTCCTTCAATAGTCTCAACGTGCGCGTGGAAAAGCGGATGTCACACGGACTGCAATTGGTAACGACTTATATCTGGTCGAAGCTGATTGAGCGGGACGAGTGGCTTAACAACACCGACCCGGCGCCAGAGAGGCGGATTTCCCCCTTCGATCACAGCCACCGCTTCATCACCGCGGTGAACTATGACCTGCCGATCGGCAACGGAAAATTGTTGAATCTAGGTTCCGGTTGGATGGATAAGGTCCTGGGCGGCTGGAGGATCAACGGCATTTACACCTACCAGACGGGCGCGCCGATCGTCTTCATGAACGGCAGCACCACCAATCCGGGCGACTATTCGTTGTGCAGCGTAGCCGTCACTGCCGTCGGGAGCTGTCCAGCGTCTGCCACATTTTTTACAGCTCCTTTACTTCTGAACAACCGGCAAACGGTTGGGACCGCCTTCGATACGTCTCATTTCGCGACGCTGACGAACTACCAGTTCCAATTTCATCTCCGTACCTTGCCCACAACCTTCAGTAATCTGAGGCAGGATGGAACGAACAACCTGGATGCTTCGATTATCAAGAGATTCGCCATGACCGAGCGGGTATACATACAGTTGCGCTTGGAGGCCTTCAACCTCCTGAACCATCCCACGTTTGGTGCTCCGAACCTGCAAGCGACCAGCACCAGCTTCGGTATCATCAACACCCAGGCCAACAGGCCGCGGCAGCTTCAGTTTGGAGCGAGGTTTGTATTCTAGCTGTCTATTCCCAGCGGGCCTGGGGTGAGGAGAAATAAGGTCACACAAAGTACCTGAGAAATATCGCATCCAGATTTGAGGTCGCGCGCACGTAATGTGCGCGCGATTTATTTTGGTGGCTCTCCATGCCTGCAGATTTGCAACCCGGCTGGTCCGTGGTACTATACCAGCGCCGTTAACGTACACGGTAAAGGATTTTTGAGTGTGACGAACCTGGTTTTCGCAGCCCAACCGGGCATTTTGATGTCGACTCTGCTCATGGGTTGTATGTGTTTCCTGCTGCCGTCACGTTCGTGTCAAACAGCGGCACTGACACCGCTTCAAATCCAGGACAATATCCCATCGGTCTATCAAACTTTCACAGACTACTTTCCCATTGGTGCTGCCATCTGGCGCGGTGACATCACCGGCCCGCACAGCGACTTGTTGAAGAAGCACTTCAACAGCATCACAACCGAGAACGACATGAAATGGAAATCCATCGAGCCTGCCGAGGGCGCATTCGACTTTGCGGCTGCCGATGCCCTGGTTGCCTTCGCAAAGGCCGATCACATGAGAATCAGAGGGCATACATTGTTGTGGCACAAGCAGAATCCTGCCTGGCTGTTCAAGGATGCGAACGGCCGCGACATGCAGCCCACAGCAGAGAACAAGGTGCTGCTGCTCAAACGTCTCGAGAACCACATCCGCGCCGTAGTTTCACATTACAAAGATGATGTGTATGCCTGGGACGTGGTCAATGAGGTCATTGATCCCAAAGAACCCGATGGCTTTCGTCGAACCAGGTGGTTCCTGATCACCGGTACCAACTACATTGATACCGCATTCCGTACCGCCCACAAGATTGCGCCCAATGCCAAGCTGTACATCAATGACTACGATACGACTGATCCGGCGAAGCGAACATTTCTCTATAACCTGGTTCGCGATCTAAAAAGCCGGGGCGTGCCCATCAACGGCGTCGGACATCAGATGCACAGCAATATAGGTTATCCGTCCGCCGATGCAATCGTGGAAACAGTGAACATGTTTTCCGGATTGGGAATGGATAACCAGATCACAGAACTGGACATTAGCATTTACAAAGATTCCACCAGCAGCTACAGAGACGTGCCGGAAGAAATTCTGGTCCAGCAGGGCTACCGCTATAGGGACTTGTTCCAGGCGTTCCGCAAGTTGAAAGGCAAAATCAGCGCAGTTACATTTTGGGGCGAGGCGGATGATCACACTTGGTTGAAGAAGTTCCCGATTCAACGGCTTGACCTGCCACTACTATTCGATGAGCAATTGCAGGCCAAGCCTGCCTATTGGGGTGTGGTAGAGCCTTCACGGCTGCCGGCGCCCGCCAGTTCAAAACCAGCGGGAATTGTCAGATGAGGCAACCGGCATACGTAACTCCGCTCGCAACGATTACTCCGCGTGAGGTGAATTCGTGAAGCGCTTCCTTTATATGGCAATTCTCGGAGCGCTGTTGTTAGGAAGTACACCAGTTCTCGTGCGCGCAGAGACGGGTTACGAAGCTTGGCTGCGCTATGCCCCGGTTGACGAGACAGCCCGTACGAAATATGAATCGTTGCCTGCGAGTGTAGTTGTGCTGGGAAATTCCGTCGTGCTCGATTCAGCGCAAAGAGAACTCATTCGCGGCTTAAGGGGCATACTGGGCAGAACCCTGCGGGCTGGTAGAAGTGAAGTTCGGGAGAGAGCCATTGTGCTGGGAACTATCGCAACCATACGCGCCGAGCATCCGGCATTACACTCCGACAGTGAACCAAGCGCAGATGGTTTTTGGCTGACGACAGGGCAGGTGCACGGCTTCGATTGCCTCATCATCACAGCGACCACAGATCGAGGTGTGTTGTATGGGGTCTTTGCGCTGTTGAGCAAGATCGCACGCAACCAAAGCATAGCCAACTTGAACGAAGTGCAGCAGCCCTATGCGCCGATACGCTGGGTGGACCAATGGGACAACCTCGACGGCCGCATTGAGCGTGGATACGCCGGGCGCTCCATCTTTTTTGAAAATGGAAGTGTCCGGTCTGATTTGACACGGGCCTCAGACTACGCGCGGCTGCTGGCCTCCGTCGGCATCAACGGATGCACCATCAACAACGTGAACGCCGATCCAAAAATGCTGGAAGATAGTTTTCTTCCGCAGCTTGCTCGCGTTGCCGATGCGTTTCGTCCCTGGGGTGTGCAGCTAGCGATTTCAATCAATCTAAGCAGCCCAAAAGTGATGGGCGGCCTGGATACCTTTGATCCGTTGGATTCTCGAGTTGAAGAATGGTGGCGCAAAAAAGTTGACGACATCTACCGGCAGATTCCCGATTTCGGAGGGTTCGTCGTCAAAGCGGATTCGGAAGGGCAGCTCGGTCCCTCTACCTACGGCCGCACGCCCGCCGATGCCGCCAACGTAATTGCTCGCGCGCTTAAGCCACACGGTGGCATCGTCTTCTACAGGGCATTTGTCTATGACCGTCATCTCGATTGGCGTGAGCCGAAAAATGATCGTGCCAAGGCTGCCTACGACAACTTCCACTCGCTCGACGGCAAATTTGACGACAACGTCATCATCCAGATCAAGTACGGACCGATAGATTTCCAGGTGCGTGAACCCGTGTCTCCACTTTTCGCCGGCTTACACAACACAAATGAAGCGATTGAGCTGCAGGTGACCCAGGAGTATACCGGCCAGCAGCGGCATCTATGTTTCCTCGCACCCATGTGGAAAGAAGTGCTCGACTTCGACCTGCACGCGGGAGATACCTCTACTCCTGTGAAAGACCTGGTGGCTGGCAAGAGCTTTCATCGTCCTGCAGGCGGCTTTGTTAGTGTCGTGAACGTCGGACTGGATGCAAACTGGCTCGCACACCCGCTCGCTATGGCAAATCTCTATGCATTTGGCCGGCTGGCGTGGAACCCTGATGTGAGCGCAAACGCAATTGCAGAAGAGTGGATACAGCTCACCTTTGGTAATGATCCGGTTATCGTGCAAACCATCACGGCGATACAACTTGTATCCTGGCATATTTATGAGAGCTATACCGGACCGCTGGGTGGTGGAACGTTGACGGATATTCTCGGAAGCCACTACGGACCGGGCGTTGATTCCTCCGAGCGAAACGGCTGGGGCCAGTGGCATCGAGCGGCTCATGAAGGTGTCGGGATGGACCGGACGGTAAGCACAGGTACGGGTTATGTGGGGCAATATCCGCCGGCTGTGGCCAGGCTCTATGAATCGGTCGAGAGCACTCCCGATGAACTGCTTTTGTTTTTCCATCATGTGCCGTACACACATGTGTTGCATTCGGGAAAGACAGTAATCCAGCATATTTACGATTCTCACTATGAAGGAGCAGAACGAGCCCAGCAGTACGTTCAGCAGTGGAAGTCACTGAAGGGCCGGATTGATGAAGAACGCTATGCAGCAACGCTGGCACGTCTGGAATATCAAGCAGGACACGCAATTGTTTGGCGTGATGCCATCTGCAATTGGTTCCTGCGAGTTTCAGGTATTTCGGATGCAAAGGGGCGGGTAGGAAATTATCCCGATCGCATTGAAGCCGAAGCCATGCAGTTGCAAGGCTACCAGCCGATGGATGTAACTCCACAGGAAACGGCCTCGGGCGGCAAAGCGGTCGAGTGTAGGTTGCCGGCAAAAATGTGCTCTGCCGTGTTTCAATTCAAAGGTGCAGCGGGATGGTACGACTTAGACGTTCAATATTTCGATCAGAACAACGGAGAGTCGAAGTTCCGAGTTCTGGTAGGCGATCAGGTAGTGGATGAATGGGTTGCCAATGATCATTTACCTACTCTAAAGGTAGGCGGCGACTCTTCTACCCGGCATCGGATCGTCAATATAGCGCTGCGCCCAGGAGATGAAGTTCGCATTGAGGGAATTCCGGACCTGGATGAGCGAGCGGCATTTGATTATGTTGAGATTCATCCGCAGGCGAATAAATAAAAGTTGGTATGGGAGTTTGAACAGAATCTCCGTATTTATTGAAATTTAAGACAATTTCGTGCTTGACAAGCTGACACACCCGACATATAGTTCACGACGCAAATTAATGTAGATGCACTAGAGCTCAGTTTGCAAGACAAATCCGGCAATATCCGTCTGGATCATATTTCTCGTAAGGCATTTTGAGTGATTGTTTTCATATATAGTTCGAGCATCAAACTAACATGAAGAGAATTGATTTTACCAACACGCAGGTAGCATCGAGTGAAACCGCGCGGGACATCAATCGCGGTGTCGTGCTGAACCTTATTCGGCGGCGGCAGCCCATCTCGCGGGCCGATCTGGCGCGCGTATCCGGATTGCAGCGAAGCACGGTTTCGCTCATTACCGAGCAGCTCATCCGCGAGAAGTGGGTTATTAACGGACCCACAGGCCGCTTGCCCCGTGGCAGGCGCCCAACATTTCTAAGGCTGAATGAAGGTCGGGCGATCCTTGTGGCCGATCTCCGGCCTGATCGCACAACGGTTGCCGTTGCGGATGTGAACGGACGTTTCCTCTCCCAGGAGGTAATGCAGACACCCTCTCATCCTCAAGCGACGGCGGAAAATCTCGTCGCGAAATTCCGTTATTTGATGAAAGCGCATCCTGACCGGATCTTTGAAGGGATTGGCATCAGTCTGCCCGGACGATTTGACGAAAAGACCCAGCGCGTAATTTTCGCGCCGAACCTAAAATGGCCCGAATTCGACTTCAAAGCCTCCATCGAGCGGGCCACGGAAATGCGGGTCGAGCTTGAGAACGCCGCCAACGCTTGTGTTCTGGCGGAGGTCTGGTTTGGCCATGGGGGCAAGGTTCGTGACCTGGTCGTGGTGACGGTGTCCGAAGGTCTCGGCACCGGGGTCTTCACGAATGGACAACTCACGCGGGGCCTGAACGGCATGGCGGGTGAGTTCGGCCATGTCTCGCTGAACCCAGAGGGCCCTCAGTGCACCTGCGGCGGTCGAGGCTGCTGGGAGGTCTATGCGTCGAATCGGGCTGCGCTCCGGTATTACCACGAATCAAGCTCAGCGTCGGATGGCCCAAATTTTCAGGATTTGATGGCGCTCGCAGATGCGGGGGACGCACTGGCAATCAAGGCCCTGGACCGGATGGCGCACGCCATCGGTAGTGGGATGCGCATGATCGTTGCCGGGCTGGCGCCGGAGGAGATCGTGCTCGTCGGCGATTTCACGCGTCAGTGGCAACGGTTTGGTCCCGTGATCGAAGCCGAAGTTGCAGCCGGGGTCCTGGTCGGAAAGCCGCCACGCGTGCGACCGGCAGAAGGAGTTATGGCACGTCTGCGTGGAACCGTTGCGCTGGTGCTGCAAAAGCACTTCGGTCCATCGGCTGATGCGGTCGAAGAAGAGAGGCCAGCCTGGGTAAGACAAAGAGTAGTTCGTTAGTACTGCGGTAGGACAAGACGGGGAACTGGTCCGGGACAGTAATTCGGGCCAAGTTAACTAAACAAAGGAGGAATTGCAATGTTCAGAGAGACTCAGAGAAATGGGGCAATTGAGGCACGTACAAATTGCAAACACACAATCGTATGTTTCATGCTGCTGCTGGTATGGATGTTCTGCACTACGGTCCACGCACAAGTTCTTTATGGTTCCTTGACCGGTAACGTTACCGATCAGACCAGCGCCATCGTGCCGCAAGCGAAAGTGGAAGCGGTCAGTGTGGGGACGGGCGTGATACGGAATGCCGAGACTGATTCCAATGGCATCTACCGCTTTCCCGAGCTGGTGCCCGGCGTTTACAAGATCTCATTTTCGGCATCGAACTTCGCCACAGTTGTAGTTGAAAATGTACGCGTGGAGGTGAATACATTGCGCCGCGTGGATATCAAGCTCAAAGTGGCGGCGTCCACGCAAACCGTCGAGGTGACTGCGGCCCCTGCGTTGCTGCAGACCGACAAGGCCGATGTGCATACCGACCTGACGGCTCAACAGGTCGAGAATCTGCCGACCATGGGTTCTCAGGGGCGCAATTTCCAATCGCTGCTGCGCCTCGTCCCCGGCGTTGGGCTGACGGCAGAGACCAACTCGCTCGCCGGCAACCCACAGCGGGCGATCAATGCCAACGTTAACGGGCAGTCCAATCAGACGGTCAACACCCGCATCGACGGCGCGCAGGATGCGTATCCCTGGCTGCCCGCGAACGTCGCCTATGTCCCGCCGGCGGATGCGATTGAGACGGTCAATGTCGTGACCAACTCGTTCGATGCCGAGCAGGGCATGGCTGGCGGCGCCGCCGTCAACGTGCAGATCAAATCCGGTACGAACCAGTATCACGGCAGCGCTGATTGGTTCCACACCGACCAGAACTTCGCCGCACGAAATTACTTCCAGACGAATCCCACGATCTTCCCGAAAAAGAACAGGAACAACCAGAACCAGTTTGGCGGGACCTTCGGCGGTCCGATCAAAAAAGATAAACTGTTCTTCTTCATTGATTACGAACGCACAACACAGCGGCAAAAGGCTGGGCCTGATACCCGGACATTGCCGACGGCGGCAATGGCGAGCGGCGACTTCCGCAATTTGCCGGGCAATCCCATCATCTACGACCCGGCCACCGGCAATGCGCAGGGTGCGGGAAAAACGCAGGTTTCGTGCAATGGCGTGTTGAATGTGATCTGTCCTAATCGCATTGATCCAGCGGCTGCAGCCATGATCAAGCTGCTGCAACCGTCGATCGCGCAGGTTTTCTCGACGGCTAACGGCTTGAGCAACTTCGTCGGGAGCTCAACCGCGTTATTTAATCGCGACACTGCGGATGTCAAGATCAACTACGTGCCCGACTCGAAAACAACCGTATTCGGACGCTACAGCCTCTCCAAGACTTTGGTGTTCGATCCGCCGTTGCTGGGCGCTGCGGTGGGCGACGCCACCGGCGGCGGCCAACTCGGCGACGCTCCCGGACTGATTCAGAGCGTCGGCCTCGGCGCTACGTACACGTTCACTCCTAGCTTGTTGCTGGATTGGAACTTCGGCTTCACCCGCCAGCGGCTGGGTTCGACATTCGACCTCACCTCGCCCAAAGGACTCAACGACTTGCACATCCCTGGAACCAACAACGCGGGCGCTCCTGGTAACCCATCCCTGTACTACGGTCTTCCTGGGTTCTCCTTTCCCACGGGCGGCGCGAGCTTTGGCAATGCGCAACCCGCCAACCCGTTCCTGTTCCGCGACCAGCAGTTTGTCTCAGGCGCGAACCTGAGCTGGATGAAGGGCAAGCATGCCTTGCGCGGCGGCATCGAGTGGAATCATAGTCAACTGAACCATTTCCAGCCGCAAGGCGGCACATTTCAGGAACCCCGAGGCGCGTTCCAGTTCAATGGCAATGTTACTGCTCTGCAGGGGACGACTCCCACATGGTTCAACTCCTGGGCTGATTTTCTGCTCGGCCTGCCCAGCACAACCGGAAAATCGATTGCGCTGTTCAACCCGACGGCGCTGCGCTGGTCGCAATGGGCGTGGTACCTGCGTGACCAATGGCAAGTGACTCCCAAGCTGACGCTGACTCTGGGTGTTCGCTGGGAGCGCTATCCGTTCGGATATTCCGATAACGGGAAGGGTCTGCGCTATCTCGATTTGAACACCGGTAACGTTCTGATCGGCGGATACGGCACCGTTCCACGCGACGACCGTGTGGATGTGGGCAGTGGGCAGTTCTTGCCGCGGATCGGGATCGCCTATCGTCTAACATCTTCTACGGTGATTCGTGCCGGCTACGGGCAGAGCGCCGATCCCAACAACTGGCGCTACTTCCGCAACGCGTATCCTGCAAATATCATTGTGAACAACGCCGTGGCGAACAGTGCCAACTTCATCCCCGTGGCCAGCCTGACGGGCCTGAACGGCGCCGGCCTGGGCAGCGGAAGCTACAACGTCCCGACCGGCATCGTGCTGGTGCCGCTTCCTGACCTGAGCAGCGGCGTCATCCCGCTACCGACCAACGCCAGCACGACGACCATTCGGAATCCCTTCCGGCGTGGGTACATCAACTCCTTCAATTTCATGGTCCAGCAGGAGTGGAAGGGCTTAGTACTCGAGACCGGCTACGTCGGTGCGCGCGCCATCCGGCCGTTGGTTAACATGAATGTCAACGCGTCACCACCGGGGACCGGCAGCGCCGGCGGACTGCTGAGTGTTGCGTTAGGCGCAAATTACACGGGGAACATCAACGCGGAGGTTCCTTTCAAGAACAACTATTACGACTCTATGCAGACCAAGATCACGCGCCGGTTTAAACAGGGCTCCACGGCCGGCTTTGTGTGGACGTGGTCGAAGACGACCGACTACCAGGGGAATGAGGAGCTTGCCGCTTTGAAGTTCCCTTACCCAACGTATTGGGGGAGGAACCGCGCGGTGGCAGATTTTGACCGGACCCACAACATCAAGATCTACGGCCTGCTGCTGCCGCCCTTCGGCAAAGGACAGCGGTGGGCGCAGAGCGGTGTGGGCAATTGGCTACTCGGAGGCTGGCAGATAAGTCCTGTCATCAGCCGCCTCACCGGGCTGCCGTTCACAGTGACCTCGGGCGGTAGTCTGAACGCGAATGGCTCCATCCAGACAGCCGATCTTGTTGGCCAATTTCACCTGACCAACGGAAGGCCACTGCCCACCGGCCAGACTTGTGCTCAAAGCGATCCCACGTGCCACTTCTTCGACGCGAGCGCGTTCGCGGCACCGTTGATTACTAGCGCGGCCACTGCTCATTACGGAAACACCGGCCGCAATCAGTTCCGCGGTCCGGGCTACTTCGAAATGGACCTGAGCGTGAGCCGTGCCTTCAAACTTACGGAGCGGTTCACACTGCAACTGCGGGCCGACGCTTTCAGCTTGACCAACACACCCCATTTTGCGAACCCGAACACCGGATGCCCAGGCTCTGCGACAATTGCTGGTCCGGCTGCGGGCAGCGGACAGTTGTGCAGCACGGGTAGCAACAACAACTTCGGGGTGATTACCGGCACTCTGCAACCGGGCGGCTTCTTCGGTCCGGACTCCGGCGCCCGCACAATCTGGATGGGGGCGCGCGTGACGTTCTAACAAGCGGGTCCTCGAGCCAGCCTCGGAATGTCTCTGTATTAGGCAGCAGGCCGGCCGGCAGCGAGTTGTATAGCAAAGACTTGCTGCCGGCTGTTTGTTATGTAACGTTTCCTGATCTTCAAGGAAGAATCTGTTTCATGGGCCATCCTGCGTTTGACCTTACATCCAAGACCGCTGTAGTGATCGGCGGCACTTCGGGAATCGGTTTGGCCCTCGCAGAAGGATTAGCACTAGCGGGAGCTAATGTAGTGCCGAGCGGCCGGCGTGCCGAGCTGGTTGCATCTGCCGCAGACAGAATCAGGAAGTTCGGCCGCAGATCGCTGGCGGTTAGTTGCGATGTAACCGACCGAAAAAGTATTGAAACGCTGCTTCAGGCAACATGCGCGGAATTTGGCCGAGTGGAGATTCTCGTCAACTGCGCCGGTACGACCCAACGCAGCGCAACTGTGGATGTCTCTGAAGATAATTGGAACAGTATTCTCGATACAAATCTCAGTGGCACATTGCGGGCCTGCCAGGTCTTCGGGCGCAAGATGATGGAGCAGAAATACGGACGCATCATTAATATAGCGTCTCTGTCTTCGCTGGTGGCCTTTTACGAGGTTGCCGCATACTCGGCCAGCAAAGCGGCGGTGGCTTCTCTAACAAAATCTCTGGCCGTCGAATGGGCCCCGCATGGCGTATGTGTAAACGCGATTGTGCCTGGCGTCTTTCAGACAGATATGAATGCAACACTTCTCAATGGCACGCCGCGAACGCGGGAAGTGCTTCTTCGGACGCCAATGCGGCGCTTCGGAGAGCTTCAAGAGCTCGTGGGTGCTGCCGTGTTCCTGGCTTCTGATGCCGCCAGCTTCGTGACAGGTCATCTACTGGCCGTGGATGGTGGGTTTCTGGCCAGCGGCGTGAATCAGTAAACGGAGGTCTTCTTGAGAAAGAATTGGATTGTTGTTGCCTGGGTGTTCAGCAACCTATTCGTGGGATTTGCATTTGCAAGGCAAAACAAATCAACAGTGGCGAGCGAAGATGGTCATTGGGTGGGCAGCTGGGCCTCATCGCCTCAACTTGGGGACCCGGCCAACGCTCCGCCAGCGCCGGGATTCACAGATAGCACGCTGCGGCAGATCGTGCATGTGTCAATCGGCGGGAAACGATTGCGCGTACGGTTTTCCAATGCCTTTGGCTCTACGGCGCTCACCATTCCTTCAGTCCATGTGGCTTTGGCTGCCGGTGGCAGCGCCATTAAGCCGGAAAGCGATAAGGCGGTCACCTTCCACGGCCAGTTATCAGTGACCATTTCGCCTAGGGCGCTGATAGTCTCCGATCCTGTTGAGTTTGATCTGGCTGCTCTCTCTGACCTTGCGGTGACAATTCACTTGAACGGTGTACCGAATGAAATCACAACTCACCCTGGCGCGAGGGCCACGTCATATTTACAAGCGGGTGATTCGGTTTCCGCCGCGGATCTGCCTTCGGCCGCGCAGACCGATCATTGGTATTTTTTGAACGGCGTTGATGTGCTGGCCGCAGGTTCGGGTGCAGCGCTGGTTACGCTTGGCGACTCGATTACTGATGGAAGAAATTCGACGACAAACAAGAACGGCCGTTGGCCTGATGATCTGGCCCGCCGCTTGCAGAATAACAAGAGCACGGCAGGCGTCGGAGTATTGAATGAAGGGATTGGCGGCAATTGCCTGTTGCATGATTGCCTGGGTCAGAGCGCGCTGGCACGCTTCGATCGCGACGTTCTTGCACAAACCGGCGTGCGTTGGCTGATTGTGCTGGAGGGAATTAACGACATTGGGACACGCATCGCCGCCCGCAAGCGCAACGAACCGTTCGCGTCTGCACAGGAATTGATTGGCGCCTATGAGCAGATCATTCTTCGTGCCCACGCCCACAATATCCGCGTTTATGGGGCAACGATACTGCCGTATGAAGGAGCATCATTCTACTTCAGTCCTGATGGTGAAGCCGACCGCCAGGTCATCAATCAATGGATTCGCACCAGTGGAAAATTTGATGCTGTGATTGATTTCGATGCCGCCACGCGCGATGCGCAAAACCGTTCACGTCTTTCTGCGACCGCCGATAGCGGCGACCATCTGCACCCAGCCGATAAGGGTTATCAAATCATGAGCGATACGATTGACCTGAAACTGTTTGCAAAATAAGGGATCGAGAAGCAGAAGCCCCGACACGTCTCGCCCGATAATCATGATCGGGCGTTACTGACTGGCCTCGCCGCTGAGATACGATAAACATTGTTGCAGGCTGGAATTGAGTGGCTCGTCTGTGTTGACCGTCAGCTTGGGATGGCTGATCTCCTCGAAATCAGCTTTCAGCTTCAAATAAGAGTCATAGTTGCGGTTCCTGGCGGGATGAGGGTCCGTGAGTCTCCGTCTGGCATTATCATCGGAGCACGTGGTGTGAATGATTTTTATTCCGCATCCCAGACCGGTTGCCCACTTCACAACGTTTTCAATTTGATATTGAAATGCGAACGGCCGGCCATCGATGAACAGAAAGGCCGGTCGTGTGCCTTTCTTAATCAGATAAGTTGCAGCCTGCAAAAGAATCTCTAAACAGAAATCATCCTGCTCCTGCGAGTATTCAATCCAGGGCTCGGGAAATAGACCCGCTCGGATTACGTCTTTGTCCAATACCACGCCGTGCAGCTCAGCAGAAAGCAATCTCGACAGCGTGCTTTTTCCCGAAGCGGGCAGGCCTGCCATGACGACCACACATGTTTTACCGAGGGCCATATAATAATCAAACTCCACTCTGCAGTACGAGAAAGGATGTTGGTCGCGTGCCCGAACTGCCGGACGTCGTAGTTTATATTGAAGCCCTCGAACAGCGCATCCTCGGGCACGTTCTCGAGCGGGTCGAGGTCCGCGGGCCTTTTCTTTTGCGGACCGCTGTGCCCCCGGTTGAAGCGGCCCACAGCCGCAGCGTGACTGCATTGCGCCGCGTGGGAAAGCGGATCGCCATCGGCCTGGACAACGATCTCTGGCTGGTGTTCCATCTGATGATTGCCGGACGGCTGCATTGGAGCCAGGAGCGAAAAACGCCGGACGGAAAGCGCACGCTCGCGGCCCTTGATTTCGATTCCGGCACGCTCACTCTTACCGAAGCCGGGACCAGAAAGCGGGCGTCGCTGCATGTAGTAGCGGGAGAAGTTGGACTGGCGAATCTTGATCCTGGAGGCATAGATGTCTTCTCGGCTTCGCTAGAGCAGTTCAGCGCGGTCCTGACCTCGGAAAATCACACACTCAAGCGGGCGCTTACCGATCCGCGATTATTCAGCGGAATCGGCAACGCATATTCTGATGAGATCCTTTATCATGCCCAGCTTTCGCCGGTTGCCCTGACGCAGCGCATGTCCCCGGAAGATATCAGCCGGTTGTTTGAAGCAACCCGCCATACGCTTGCGGAGTGGACCCAGAACCTTCGCGTCAAGGCGGGCGAGAAATTCCCCGAAAAGGTCACAGCCTTTCAGGAGCGAATGGCTGTACATGGCAGATACGGCAAACCCTGTCCACGATGCGGCACGAAGATTCAGCGCATTCGTTATGCATCCAACGAGACCAATTATTGTGCGCACTGTCAGACCGGAGGAAAGCTGCTCGCAGATCGTGCCCTCAGCCGCTTGCTGCGCGAAGATTGGCCGCGAACCCTTGAAGAGCTGGAAGAGCGGCGGAAAGCTTAGAGCCGACTTTACCCTTTAGTAAATTTCCGGCTTTGCTCTTCCAGGCAGAACATTACCCACTTGCAGCAAGTGTTTGAACCTCGCTGAAACAGCCTGATTACCTCGTATTTATTGGGGAAAGTCGCTGTCGAGGCGGGGCACTTGCTGGTAGTACTCAGTGTTTACTGAGTAGATATCATCCGCAGGCAGCTTCTGAGTACTGTATTGCTTTTGCAAATTTTCAAAGAACCTCTTGCCCGCATTCCTGAGAATGCCAGATACACTTCCGGAAACGATGGTAGTCCGCGTTTCGTCAGAAGGGAAGATTTTGATACCACAATAGGACCATGAGGTCAGGGGTGAAAGAGAGGCATGCCGCGCTACGGCACAGCCGGGGACGCCTCCACCCCACCACGCGCAAAACCGGCGCGCGGCGGGACCCCGGTTGTGCCACTATGTCTTAAATTCTTTGCCTTTCGACAATTTTTAGGTACCTGCCAAACCGTCTCCTTATTGTCATGTTGAGCGGAGCGCCTGGAGAAAATCTGTAGCCTTGAGACCGACGGGCGCGCAGTCGAAACACCCGACAAAGCTTACGGAAGAAATGCTGCCGTAGGGAATTCTCCCCAGAGTGTGTCCCGCAACGTCAGGCTGTGACTTCCACTCGCGGCGATCGTTGCACGTAATCCTGGAATGTAGGGCGGGAAGCGGTTGCGCGCGCCAGCCCGTTGCGCTGGCGGCGGCATCGGAAAAATTCCCTGATGCGGAAATGTAGACCGAAACCTTCTCGGGGTGTTTCGACTCCGCGCTTGAGATTCTGTAAGCTTGCCCATGGAGTCGTGGCGCTCTGCTCAACATGACAGAGGGAAGGAACATGGCGCGTGGATGCTTTACAAAAACGCTGCTCCTCCTCCTTGCGGCTTGCCGCGTTGTGCCACACCAGTCTCGCTGCTCTTGGCCGACTTGTAGGACCGCCATTTTCCATACACGATTAATAAAATTACCAACAGAAGGCTCGCGCCTGATATTGCAGCTCCTAAGGTTCGGTCCCGCGTCCGCATGAAAACAATGTGAACGTGGTTTTCGCCAGGCTGAAGCGGAATCATCATTTGCCCCGTGACTTCGCGGGTTTTAGTGGCTGTCAACCGGTCATTGACCTCAACGCTCCACGCAGGATAGTTAAAGAGGCGCAGGACCGCATGGCCGGACTGGGCGACGCTGACGGTAAATATTTTTGATTCCGGAGTCCACTGCTGCACATGAAGTCGAAATTTCCCCCCGCCTTCGACTGCGACCTTGCGAGCGTCTTGTTTGATCTCATAAGGGTCGGCATCGGTCGGGACGTATTCGTCCGTGCCTTCGTAACCCTTGCCCGTTTGCAGGTTATCAACCATTTCCGCAATGTCAGCGGCCCTATCCCACCATGGGGGCTGCTTGTGCCAGACTACCGCCAGAGTACCCAGCAGGAGAGCACACACCAGCAGTCTTGGCAGCCAGCGACGTAACCCCAAAGTTATAAGCAAGACAAAAGCCACGTTCAGGCATAGCAGCCATCGCCAGGGGAGCTGTATAAAACGCAATTTGGGCAGGTATTGCCAGAAAATTACGGTGAAGGGAAGCATGAGAAGAGCTGCTGCGCTGCCCCACGCAGCCAGGATCCACCAAAGCTCTGGATTGTCGCGACGGTTGCGGCGCGAAAAGAAGAACGCTCCCAAGAGCAGGGTAATCTCTGCTACTGCCACCGTTGAAACCAGAAGGTTGAACTGGTTGTGGTCAGCGTCGTTGATCATTGTGAAAAGAAAATTTTCCTGCGGATTTAGACCCGGAGAGAGGACCTGCCAGATGTTTACCCACTTTTCTTCGTAGACGGCTGGAAGCAAATAAAAGCAGGCCAGCATAGCTCCTAACACCACCCCGGCCGCCCCATGCAGAAGCATTCGTGGTGAACGCTGAACGATGGCCGCAATCACCACGAACAAGGCGAGAGAATAGTTCACCATCACCGCAGAAGGTGCGTTGGTCAGCCAGGCAGCAGCCACGATGAGTGCAAGCGAAATAATGCTCTTCCACGCCCTCTGTTCAGCGCGCACAACCAACAGCACAAGCAAAGGCAGCAAAGCACTGGCTAGAAGCTCGGCATACGCACTGCGCCAATAGACGATTACGATGTGATAAGGGTTCGCGGCATACAGTGCGGCAGCAAAGATAGCATCGCGTCGCGAGACCCAATTTCGCGCAAGCAGGAACATGGAGAATCCTGCCAGCGTCAGCACAATCCACAGGTAAGCTCCCGGGACAATCTTCCAGGGGAGTGCCGCGCCCAATAAGGCCCCAAGCGTCCAGGATGCCGGCGGATAAAAAATAAAGCGTGCCTCGCCGTAACCGTAGTGCGCCAACGAAGCCCATCGTGGGTAGAAGATCCCTTGCTTCCACTGGCCCAGCACCTCCATCCACGAGTTCATGTGGAATTCAAAGTCGTGGCCGGAGGGAATGCCAAACCAAAACATTGGCAGGATCACGGCGAATGCGGCCGCGGTAATGATAAGTGCGGGAATGGGAAATAGTTTGGGGAATGGTGCAGTTGCCGTTTGGGAAAAGGTTCCTTCAGCTATGATGCCGGGATTTTGCTCGAGTGGTTCCTCGGGGACAGAGGATGGCGGCTCCAGATCTTCTTTGTCGGCTTCACAAGCCTTGTCCGCTTCGGTGCGATTATCCATAAAGGTGCATGAGCGTGGAATTCACCCCATATATTAATGCGCGGCGGGTTTTTCGCAAAAAGGGGAGCAAGAATTGGGTAAGGATGCAGTCTGGTCAAACGGTGCAATCGCGGTTTTATCGCTATTGATTGACGGAGAGAGCCTTCACTGCTGCCGGGCGGAAATGTACGAGAAGCACAAATGCCACACGCAGCCAACGTGTGGGTACTCGGCGGTATGGAGAGAACTCCCTGAGGTGGTATGGCGGGAGGAGACATCTTCGGGGTGTTTCGACTCCGCGCTTCAGATTCTGTCGGTGTGAGACAGGATGGTGGCGCTCCGCTCAACATGACAGGGACATGCAACTACGATCAACCGGTCGTTCGCACTAACACAACAACCGACCTAGGGGCCACAACATATTTCATCGTCTGAAGCGGTACACCGGTTTCCGCAAAGTCGTCTGGACTGGCTAAACTTGTATCCACCACTCGTCGCCACTCTTTTTCTGTACCCTCCTGAACAACAAAAGGCAGCTCTTCCCAATAGGCATTGATCATGACGTAAATATCATCATCGTTTTGTGAGATGCCATGAAGGCAGAATGCCAAGATGCGGGAATCGTAGGAGAGGTCGGCAGCCGGGCCGGTTCCATACCACGAGATATCTTCGCGCCAGAACCGGCTTCGGCACAGCGAGGGGTGCGCCTTGCGGAAGGCGATCATTTTTTTGAAGAAACGAAAAATATCCTGGTTTGTTTGTAACTGGTCCCAATTCAGCCAGCTAATCTCGTTATCCTGGTTGTAGGGGTTATTGTTACCCAACTGAGTGTTTAAGAACTCATCGCCTGCCCGGAACATGGGGATGCCGTTGGAGAGCATGAGCAGGGAGCAAAAATTTTTGACCTGCCGGCGGCGCAAGGCCAGCACATCTGCGGGCACGCCTTCATCGCCTTCGTGACCGCAATTCCAACTGTAATTTTCATCGGCGCCATCCTGATTGTCATGGCCGTTGGCCCAGTTTCGTTTGCCATTGTAAGAGACCAGATCGTACAGGGTGAAACCGTCATGAGAGGTTACATAATTTACGCTCTGGTACGCGTGATAGGCGTTTTCCCGGTCATCAGGAAAGATGTCGTCGCTGCCGTAAAGCCGTCGCATCAGGTTAGGGACCATTCCGGCATCGCTTTTGACGAAGCGGCGAAGGTCATCCCGGAACTGTCCATTCCATTGTTGCCAGGTGACCCCGGGGAATCCGCGGCCCAGTTGGTAGGCCCCGGCCGCGTCCCACGGCTCCGCGATGAGTCTTGTGTTATCCAGTTCTAAAGAGATCTCGCTGAAGAGAGGAGTGTCTTCCCAGTTGAGGGAGCCGTCTGCGTTGCGGCTGAAAACGGACGCCAGATCAAAGCGGAATCCATCAATATGCATTTCCCGTTTCCAGAAGCGCAAGCTGTCGAGGACAATCTTGCGGACATGTCCATGGGCAAAGTTCAGAGTATTGCCTGTGCCCGAGTAGTTAGCGTAAGGGTCGGCCGGGTTCCCGGTCAGCATATAGTACTCACTATTATCGAGGCCTTTGAAGCTATAGATGGGTCCGCGCTGGTTGCCTTCGCAGGTGTGGTTGTAGACCACATCGAGTATGACTTCAATATTGGCGTCGTGGAAGGCCTTTACCATGCTTCGAAACTCCAAGTGCTGCTCGCAAGAGTCGCCGTCACCGGCGTATTGATGGTGCGGCGAGAAGAAATTCAAAGGCATGTATCCCCAATAATTGCCCTCATTTGGATCGCGCTGAAAAACCGGCATCAATTCAACAATTGTGACGCCGAGTTCTTTCAGGTAGGGAATTTTGTCGATCAGGCCGGTATATGTGCCCGCGCGAGCAGGATCAATTCCGGAGTTAGGGTTTTTCGTGAATCCCCTGACGTGAAGCTCGTAGATGATCGCGTCGGATTCATGATGTGGCGACGGGTCTTGGGCCCAGTCAAAGGTGTCCCGATGCCCCGCCAGCACTCCCAGGGGGGCCTTGCCTGCATTCGAGCCTTCACGCATGGCCAGAGCGCGGTCGAATGAAGGCGGGAAGAGAACGCACCTTGCATACGGATCGAGCAGTATCTTTTGCGGATCGAAACTATGCAGAAAGGGCGGATTCTGGCCGGAAACAGAGTAACCATAATAGTGAGCGTTCTGGAGTTTTGAGACAGGAACTCTGCAGTGCCATATACGGGTTGACTTGTTTTTTAAGAAGTTAAAGACAAAGGCGTGTAAGGGATTGACCAAGTCAGCGGCGGTATACAGTAACAACGTAACGCTCTCAGCATGCGCCGAGTAAACCGAGAAATTGTAGGCCTGCTCTTCTTCAATCCACGTGACCCCGAGCGGGAGTGAACTTCCTTCTACTTGTGCCCACGTAGGCCGGTTGCATGTTCCGGGCCTTAATGGTTCGACTGCGTTGGCAGAATTCTCGCTGGCAAGCACAACATCGGTTTCAGTTTGCATGTCACTATCCTTGAAGAATTTCTTCTGGGTGAGTCAGCTTTTGGGGAAAGTAAGCATTGGCTTTGTACTGTTCCAGCATTCGCTGGGTATTGAAGAAGCTCCCATTTACGGCAATGGCGCTTCGCATGACCACGGCATAGGCTTCGGGCTGGCGATAGAACAAAGGAATAATTTGTTCTTCCAGCTTTTGATATAGTGATGCCGCTTCGGCTACCGTATCAATCGTCTCAGGACGGCCGTCCTGTCCAATCGCCCAGCCGGTAACGCCCTCAAAACATCCCTCAATCCACCAACCATCAAGAATGCTCAGGCTGGGCACGCCATTGAGGGCCGCTTTCATTCCGCTCGTTCCCGAAGCTTCCTGGGGCCGCTGTGGAGTATTCAGCCAAAGGTCAACGCCTGCGACCATCAACTTTGCCAAGGCCATGTCATAGTTTTCCAGGTAAACCATTCTGATATCGTCCTTCAGTTGAGCCGCGGCCGCGAAGACGCGCCGAATGAGGGCCTTGCCTCCTTCATCCGCCGGGTGCGCCTTTCCCGCGTACACGATCTGGAGTGGTCCCGTATTCTTTGCAATCGCTCGCAGGCGGTTTAGATCAGAAAAAAGCATATCAGCGCGCTTGTAGGCTGCCGCCCGGCGTGCGAACCCAATCGTCAAGATGGAAGGATCAAGTGTCACTCCGTTTCGCCGCTGCACTTCTTCGATCAACACGGCCTTGGCGCGGCGGTGTGCTTCGCGGATTTCATCCAACGAAATACCTACGGCATAGCGGAGATATGCATTGTCGCGAATCCACTCCGGGACATGGCGGCCATATAAGTCGTGAAAAGCGGATGATGTCCAAGTGACGGCATGCACCCCATTGGTGATGGCGTGAATTGGGAACCCAGGAAACATGCCGTGAGAGACTTCCCCGTGCCGCATTGCAACACCATTAATATAGTGAGAGAACTGCAGGGCAACGGAGGTCATGTTGAGGATCCCGTCGCGGAAGCATCCGGTCTGTTCCAAAAGCCTGGTTCGCCGTTCGCCAAGCACTTGCTGCACCATCGCCTGCGGGAATTTGTCGAACCCTGCGGGAACGGGGGTGTGCGTGGTGAAGATGCACTGGCGCCTCACTACCTCGATGTCATCTTTATCTGGAACCTGGGTGTTGCGAAGCTCAAGCTCCTCTTCCAGCAGTGCCAGGGTTAGAAGTGAGGAGTGCCCTTCATTCATGTGATAGCTGTTGATGTCATCCAGGCCGAGACTGCGCAACATGGCAATTCCGCCAATTCCGAGCAAAACCTCCTGGCAGAGCCGATAGCGGTTGTCGCCGGCATAAAGGCTGTCGGTCAGCTTGCGGTCCCACTCGCTGTTTGTGGGAAGGTCGGAATCGAGCAGGTATACAGGCACAACGTGTCCCGACATGCCGGTGATGTCGTATCGCCACGCCTGCAGTTTTACTTCACGGCCTTCGATCGAAACCGTGACGGTTTGGTTCGCAGGCTGCAACCGCGTTTGCGGCTCCCATACGTCAGGTTCTTCAGTTTGGTTTCCCAGAGCGTCTAACCGTTGGCGAAAATAGCCCTTGCGATAAACCAGGGAGACGGCAACCAGCGGAAGCTCCAAGTCCGCGGCGGAGCGAAGTGTATCTCCCGCCAGGATGCCCAGGCCACCGCTGTAAGAGGGAATTGACGGGGCAAGCGCAATTTCCATGGAAAAATAAGCTATCTTGCCGTCGTTTGCTTTGGACATCATGCCCGTGCCTCGCAGTCTTCTGATGAGTTATTCTATGTGGTTTGATGAAAATACTTCCATCCGGTCTCTAAAATTTCACAGAATTTTAAATTCTTCGCAGCAGGGCAACGTCTATCTGAGGGCGTAGAATCCATGAAGATACGTATTTTGAAAGCAGGAATCCTATGGGCGACGTTGAAGTTACCGAGCAAGCACTCCCGGCGAAGCAGAACGCGATAACGCACAAACCTTTGAGCGCTGAAGAAGCCCGCAAGTTAGATGCCTACTGGCGTGCCGCTAATTACCTATCGGTTGGACAGATCTATTTGAAGGAGAATCCTTGCCTGGAGCGGCCTCTCACTCTGGAAGACATCAAGCCGCGTTTGCTTGGCCATTGGGGCACGACGCCGGGGCTCAATTTTGTTTACGTGCATCTGAACCGCCTGATTGTGCAAAACGATCTCAACATGATCTACATCATCGGACCCGGGCACGGCGGGCCCGGAATCGTTGCCCACACATACCTTGAGGGTTCTTACACCGAGATTTATCCGCATATTGAACAAAATCGTGACGGAATGAAGCGACTTTTCCGGCAATTTTCCTGGCCTTATGGAATTCCCAGCCACGTGGCGCCGGAAACTCCTGGCTCGATCCATGAAGGTGGTGAATTGGGTTATTCGTTGCTGCATGCCTACGGAGCTGCACTGGATAATCCGGACCTGATTGTGGCCTGTGTGGTTGGCGACGGAGAAGCCGAGACCGGCGCCTGCGCCACGAGCTGGCACTCTAACAAGTTCCTGAATCCGGTGCATGATGGCGCTGTGCTGCCGATCCTGCATCTGAACGGCTACAAGATTGCCAATCCGACGGTCCTGGATCGCATCAGCGAAGACGAGCTACTGCAACTGTTCCGCGGATATGGATATGAACCGTTTGTGATCTCAAGCACCGAGACGCCTGATATTCATCAGGCGATGGCGGCGACGCTCGATAAGATTCTTGAGGAAATTCGCTCCATCCAGGCACGTGCTCGCAAGAATGGCAAATTGGATCGTCCGCGCTGGCCTATGCTCATCCTTCGGACTCCTAAAGGTTGGACGGGTCCTAAAGAAGTAGATGGCAAGCCGGTTGAAGGCACTTGGCGTTCGCATCAGGTGCCGGTTACCGATCTCGCCAGCAATCCCGGTCATTTGCGCATCCTGGAAGATTGGCTTAGGAGCTACAAACCGGCGGAGCTGTTCGATGAGAACGGCAAGTTCCACTCCGAACTGGCGGAGACTGCGCCCAAGGGCCAACGCCGGATGGGAATGAATCCGCACGCGAATGGCGGTCTTTTGCTTCAGCCACTCACCATGCCACACTTCCGCGACTATGCGGTTGCGGTACCTAAACCGGGCGCGGTCGAGGGCGAAGCAACCCGCGTGTTGGGCCGCTTTCTGCGTGACGTCATGAAGCAAAATCAGGATAAGAGGAACTTCCGTCTGTTTGGTCCGGACGAAACTTCCTCCAACCGTTTGGATGCTGTCTATGAAGCGACGGCTAAGCAATGGATGGCGGAAGTAAAACCGGTCGACATAGATTTGGCCCCCGACGGCCGGGTCATGGAAGTTCTGAGTGAGCACATGTGCCAGGGATGGCTTGAGGGATATCTGCTCACCGGGCGGCATGGATTCTTCTCCTGTTATGAGGCTTTCATCCACATCATTGACTCGATGTTCAACCAGCACGCCAAGTGGCTCAAGACAACGCGTCAGCTCACGTGGCGTAAACCCATTGCTTCACTCAACTATTTGCTCACCTCGCATGTCTGGCGGCAAGATCACAATGGGTTCTCGCATCAGGACCCCGGCTTCATTGATCACGTAGCTAACAAAAATGCCGATATCGTGCGCATCTATCTGCCGCCTGACGCCAACACTTTGCTCTCGGTCGCAGATCACTGCTTACGCAGCCGCCACTATGTGAATCTCATCGTGGCTGGCAAGCAGCCGGCGCCGCAATGGCTTGATATGGATTCAGCGGTCCGGCATTGCACTGCCGGAGTGGGAGTCTGGGAGTGGGCGAGCAATGATGACGGCGATCCGGATGTCGTGATGGCCTGTGCCGGTGACGTACCCACGCTTGAGATCCTGGCAGCGGTTATGCTGCTGCGGGAGTCAATTCCGGATATTCGTATCCGCGTCGTGAATGTCGTGGATCTTATGGCCTTGCAGCCGGCGAGCGAACATCCTCATGGATTGGCGGACGAAGATTTTGATGAGATATTCACTGCCGACCGTCCGGTTATCTTTGCTTATCATGGTTATGCGACGTTGATCCATCGGTTGACCTACCGCCGCCGCAATCATGACAACATCCACGTGCGCGGATATAAAGAAGAAGGCACCACCACGACACCCTTCGACATGGCTGTTCTCAACAATATGGACCGCTTTCAGCTTGCGCTCGATGCCGTGCGGCGCATCCCCAGACTTAAAGCCATGAACGAAAAAGCGACGCAGCGGTATTACGAGATCATGCAGCGCCACAAAATCTACGTCGCCGAGAACGGGGAAGACATGCCTGAAGTGAGCAACTGGAAGTGGTCGGCATAGCCCAGGCCATGGAGATCGGACCGAATTCCCAAAAAAGAACGATTCTTGCCCTCAATAGTGGCTCTTCTTCTCTGAAACTCGGTCTGTATTCCTTGCAGGGAGCAAACGAAGAAACTCTAGCAACCGGAGCTGCCGAGGCTCTCGGAACAAAAGACGGCCGCGTGTGGATGCAGCAAGGCGAGAAGTTTCTCCTGAAAGAAAACCGCGCGTTTGCAACTTCGCGAGAAGCGGCAGACTTTTTAACTAAAACCCTCAGCGTTCATTCACTGCCCGAGCCTGAGGTTATTGGACATCGCATCGTGCACGGCGGGCCACGCCTGCGCGAGCACGTGCGCATCACGCCAGAAGTCCTCAAAGACCTGGAGGCGGCCACTGTTTTCGCTCCGATTCATACTCCGCCTGCGCTTGAGGTAATTCGTTTTGCCATGGAACGCTTTCCTCGCCTGCCCAACGTCGCGTGCCTGGATACTGCATTTCACCGCACGCTGCCTGAGCACGCCGCCCGGCTTCCTTTGCCAGCTCGTTTCTGGCAATCCGGCATCCGGCGATATGGATTTCACGGGCTCTCCTGCGAATCCATTGTGCATACGCTCGGCCCAGACCTCGCCGGCAAAACCGTAATCGCGCATCTCGGCAACGGCGCCAGTGTTACCGCAGTCAAAGAAGGTTGCTCCATCGAAACCACCATGGGGCTCACCCCGACAGGTGGTGTCATCATGGGAACTCGCAGTGGTGATCTCGATCCCGGTGTTCTCCTACACCTGCTGCGCGACGAAGCTTACGACGCACAGCAACTCGAGCAACTTCTTAATCATGAGGCTGGTCTATTAGGTATCTCGGGCACGACCAACGAGATGCGAAGCTTGCTGGAAAGCAGCGCTACCAATGCCAGTGCATGCCTTGCCGTTGAGATGTTTTGCTATTCGGTAAGAAAGGCGGTTGGTGCAATGGCGGCAGTGCTCGGTGGTCTCGAATTGCTGGTCTTTTCCGGCGGAATTGGGGAACACGCTGCGGCCGTACGCGCAGGCATCTGCAGCGGACTCGATTATCTTGGGATTGCGTTAGACCAGGAAGCAAATGGGCGTCATGCAGATGTGATCAGCACATCCGGCAGCCGCTGCAGCGTGCGGGTTGTTCCCACGGATGAAGATTTGCAAATTGCACGCCATTGTTCACAGCTCGCGTAAAGAATCCGGTAGATCAATCGCTCATTCATGGAATCTTCAGAGTAAGAACGTACGATTTAATAAACATACGATTAATTTTGATCCTGGCGCCATTATTATTAAAGGAACGCGAGGAGAGTGGGTAGAGTGTGGATACTGGTAGTAGAAAATGAAGCCCCAATGGGCGAGTTGCTGCGGCAAGGGCTTGAAGAGGAAAACCACGCGGTAACGCTGGCGCGAGACGGCATGGAAGGACTCCATGCCGCCAAGACCAGCAGCTTCGATGCGATTGTGCTCGATGTGATGATGCCCGGCATGGATGGCTTCGAAGTCGCCCGCCGCCTGCGGGCCGCCGGTCAACAGGTTCCCATCATTATGCTGACGGCGCGTGATTCCGCCGCGGACATCGTCAAGGGCTTGGACGCAGGGGCCGACGATTACCTGACGAAACCCTTCTCTTTGACTGTTCTTCTCGCCCGGTTGCGGGCCATCTCCCGGCGCGCGGCACAGCCATCCATGCCGACCTTGCACATTGATGATCTGGTGCTTGATCCTGCCTCACGTGAAGTGACTCGTGGCGGTCAGAAGATCAACCTCACGGCAACAGAATTTCGTGTTCTGGAATTTTTGCTGCGCCGGGCAGGCAGGGCCGCCTCACGCTCATCCATCATCGAAGCCGTGTGGGGGTTTGAAGAGGAGATCGAATCCAATACAGTGGATGCATACATCAAGTTATTGCGCGACAAAATTGACAACAAGCGCGAGCGGAAATTGATCCAGACCGTGCGAGGTTACGGCTACATCCTGCGGGAAGAAGTATGAACCGGCGCTCCATTCGATTTCGTCTTACTGCCTGGTACGCCTTCATCCTGACAGTGACTTTTGCAGTTACAGGATTTGCTGTCTGGTGGACGATGCGGAGCAGCATCCACGAGACCGTGGATAAAGACTTGCGCACCCGCCTGCGCGCAATGCGCAACTACCTGCAGAAACAAGCCACCGATCCAGATTCTGGTTCTGTTGCCGAAGAGTTAGCTGAGGATGCATCACTCTCCGGCACGCGCTTTCGAATCATCGGCGGCGATGGCCGCTGGATTTATCAATCGCCTGAGACAAAACAATGGAGTCAGCAACCCCCGGATACGTCGCATCTCCCGACAAATGGCAGAGTGGAGACAATCACGGTCAACAAGAGGCCGTTCAGGGTGCTTACCGCACAGGTGCAGCTCAGTCCAACTCAATCGGGTGTAGTTCAAATCGGCGTACCAATAGGCGAGTTTTACGAGATGCTCGGGGGCTTCACCTTGACGGCTCTGCTGGCGAGTCCGCTGGTCCTGCTGCTGGCTTCCGCGGGCGGTTATTGGATGAGCCGCCGCGCTCTCGAACCCGTAGACCAGATTGCCCGTACAGCAGAGGAAATCGGAGCACAAAATCTCTCTGAACGCCTGCCATCGCGCGGAACCGGTGACGAACTCGATCGTCTTTCAGCCACGCTGAATTCCATGTTTGCCCGTCTGGAAGCAGCGTTCCGTCAAATTACCCAGTTCACCGCCGATGCATCGCACGAATTGCGGACTCCGGTCGCGATTATCCGGATGACGGCTGAACTGGCGCGCAGCAAGCCGCGCAGCTCCGAGGAATACACCAAGGCGCTGGATGGCATACTTACCGAAAGTGAGCGCACATCGCGCTTGATCGAAGATCTCATGCTGTTAGCTCGCGCCGATGCCGGCGCCGATGGCATGGTTCGCGGACCTGTGAATCTTGCCGAGTGCCTGGGCGACGCCTGTACTGAGGTGCGCGTTCTGGCTGAGCATAAGGGAATCCGCCTCGATGCCGATGCAGCCGCCGACTGTACCATTTCGGGAGATGACCAGGCGGTCCGCCGTCTGTTTCTCATCTTGCTCGACAATGCCATCAAATACACGCCGTCGGGTGGTGAAGTGCGGGCGAATCTGGTACTTGACGGCTCCGCGGGCAAACGGGCTGCTGTTGTAGAAGTGCGGGATACCGGTGTGGGAATTTGTGCAGACGACCTCCCGCACGTTTTTGAGCGTTTCTATCGCGCAGCCAAAGACCGGTCACGCACCACCGGCGGTGCAGGCCTGGGGCTCTCGATTGCGCGTTGGATCGCCGAGAGGCACGGCGGCGAGATCCAGGTCGAAAGCACTCCCGGAGCAGGATCAGTTTTTCGCGTACGCTTGCCGCTACTCACCTCATGAAATAATTCTTTTTAAGTAGCTTCATTTTCCTCTTCTTTCTTCAGGCGTTCTTCAGAATCCACATGGACAATCAGAGTAGGAGGAATTACGGATGAAAACATTCATTGCTGCAACAATCTTATTCGGCGTCTTCGGAACCATCACGGTGTTTGCCGCTGAAAAGAAAGTAAAGTTAACCGACCTGCCGCCCGCCGTTCAGCAGGCGATCAAGGACAATACCAAGGATTCCACACTGGTTGGGATTTCCAAGGACGTCGAAAATGGAAAGGTCGAGTATGAAGCCGAGACCAAAGTTAACGGACACGGAAAAGACATAACTTTCGACGAAACCGGCAAGCTGCTTGCTGTGGAAGAAGAGGTTCCACTTGACAGCGTTCCAGCCGCCGCCAAAACCGCCATTGAAAAAGCTGCAGCCGGTGGAAAAATCAGGAAAGTCGAAAAGATAACCGAGGGAGGCAAGGTCTCATACGAAGCCGGAATAACCAAGGACGGCAAGAAGTCCGAAGCCCTGTTTTTGGCTGACGGCACTCCTACCAAAGAAGACTAACTGCCGTTAGCAACAAATCTGGATAGAGGCGGAGCCCTATGAAAAAAACAGGTAAGTTATTGGCCGTGGTGATTATTTCAATTTGGGCTTTTGCCTGGCCGGATCAGGCGATTAGCGCGCAGATTTCGCCGTCAAGGACCCCGAATTTGTTTTGACCAGAGTTGAAGGCAAATAAATAACTTTTTACGACCTGCTATGGCTAGCAGCGCTGGGCCGCCTGGGTAACCGCAAGATGCGTTGCCGAGGCGGCCTTGTTCACTTTCAGAGGTGCGAATCTACTTCGCAGCCGAGTCCAGCACCTCGCGTATTTTTTGCATAAGAGCGCGGGTGGAAAAGGGTTTCTGCAGAAAGGCGCTATCTGCGGCAAAGACCCCGCGATGCTCTACAGCGTCATCAGAATAGCCCGACATATAAAGCACTTTTATGTGCGGATACTTGGTCACCAGGCGCTGCGCCAACTCGCCTCCGTTCATGCTTTTCAACACCACGTCGGTGAGCAACAGGTCGAGCCGCTCGGAGAGGTCGTCACACATGCGCAGGGCCTCTTCGCCTTGGGCCGCCTGTAAGACTTTGTATCCATGATTCAGCAGAATGTGGCTCACCAGTTCGCGCACTCCGTCTTCATCCTCCACCAGAAGCACCGTCTCTGTGCCCCCGGGGATCTCCTGGTCGGTTGTGCGCTGAGGAATTTTTGCTGCCGGCTCGGTGACTTTGGGTAAATAAATCTTGAAAGAACTTCCTTTCCCGACCTCGCTGTCAACCCAGATGTGTCCGCCGCTTTGCTGCACGATGCCGTAAACCGTGGAAAGTCCCAATCCCGTGCCCATGCCGGCCGGCTTGGTGGTGAAAAATGGCTCAAAAATGCGGGAGCAAGTGGTTCGATCCATGCCAACGCCCGTATCCGTAACCATCATCCTTACATAATCGCCCGGAGTGACGTCACGGTGCGCATGCGCGTATTTCTCATCGAGATGAATGTTCGCCAGTTCAATGAAGAGCCTGCCGCCCTGCAGCATGGCATCACGGGCGTTAACTGCCAGGTTCATGATGACTTGTTCCACTTGTCCAGGGTCGGCCTTCACGCGGTCCAGGTCAGGTTGGAATTGGGTGCGCAGTTCGACATCTTCACCCAGCAGCCGGCGTAAGAACCCTTCCATATTGGAGATGATTGCATTCAGCTCGAGCACCTTAGGAGCAAGCATCTGTTGGCGGCTGAAGGCGAGCAGTTGCACCGTCAATTCGGTTGCGCGGTCAGCGGCCTTGCGGATTTCTTCCACTTCGGCAAGCAAGTGGGCGCTCTTGACCCCTTCCATCAGCAACTCGGTGTTGCCGCGGATCACGGTCAGCAGGTTGTTGAAGTCATGCGCGATGCCGCCTCCCAGGCGCCCCACAGCTTCCATGCGCTGCGACTGCCGTAGCTGCTCTTCGATGGCGAGGCGCTCGGTTACATCTTCGGCGATCATCTCGAACCCTGCGGTGTGACCTTGGTCCAGTACTGCGCGTCCGCTGAGTCGAACTGTGATCTGGCGCCCATCTTTGCGGCGCCACTTGACCTCCATGCTCTCGACACGTTGGGTTTGGCGGTACTGTTGCACCAGGCGGGCGTGCTCCTCCGGATTCACAAAAACGTCGCGAACCAGGTTCAGGGCCAGGACCTCCTCCGCCCTCTCATAACTCAACATGGAGACCAGCGCGGGGTTCACGTCGGTGAATTTGTCATCCACGCTGGTGAGATAAATACCGTAGACCGCGCTTTGCACCAATGTGCGATAGCGCGCTTCCGAAGAACGCAGCGCCTCTTCGTTGCGCTTGATTTCAATGGCATTGGCGATTTGTTGTGAGACAAAGCTCAAAATCTGTTTTTCCTTCTCACCATAGCGCACATTGGGTTCATAGGTTTGCAGCACCAGCACCCCAAAAGTTTCATTGCCTTTTTTCAAAGGCACACCCATCCAATCGAGAGAGGGTTCGCCGATGCGATCGACCTCGTCCTTGTTTTCCAGCTCCTCCAGTATTTCCGTGGTTGCCAGCAAAGGCTCTCCTGTGCGCAGCACGTATTCGGTCACGCCCCGTCGACTCGATCTAGGCGGAGGCGGCGGATCGTACTCATCAACAAAGTACGGAAAGCTCACCAGGTCAGTCGCAGGATCGTAATAAGCGATGTAGCAATTCTTTGCGTACATCAATTCGCTCAAAATGGCATGGATCGAGGTGTAAAGCTGCTGCAAGTCTGAGGAAAGGCGTGCCGTTTCGGCAATACGATAAAGTGCCGATTGTAATTGCTGCGCGCGCTTACGCTCAGTGATGTCAAAGCCGCTGCCAAACCCGGCCAGGTTGCCTCCCAGCATGATGACGCCGGCGGCAAAATCGATCCAGCGCACCTCACCGCCCTTGCGTACAATCTTGATCTCATAGTGATTCGGAACGTTTTCTTTTCCCGACTGGCGGTCCAGGCCACGCTGCCGGATCAGCTCCCTCATGTCAGGATGGGTTATGTCCCAAAAGTTCATGTTCAACAGCTCCGGGCGGGTGTACCCGGTGATGGCCTCGGTTGCCGGATTGACGTAAATGAACCTGTCGCCCTTATAAATGAAGATGGCAGAAGCCGCCGTCTCAGCCATGACGCGGAATTGCGTTTCGCTCTCCCGCAGCCTCGCTTCTGCTTTCCTGCGTTCACTGATGTCGCGATAAATAGCGTAGAGTGCCGTCTGGCCCGGCGAAAGGATGATAGGAGCGATTAACAGCGAAACGTCAAGAAGACTGCCGTCTTTCCGGTGCCGCTGGCTTTCGATGAAAGAAGGCCCGGTTTCGGTAGCGCGTTTGATGAGCTCCAGTGCTTCTTCTTTTTTCTCAGTGGGAACTACCAGGTTGTAAATAGTTTTCCCATTGGCTTCCTCTGCGCTATAGCCGAACATACGGCTAAATTCGCGATTGATGCGCAAAATCTTGCCCTCGGCATCAATCACGGCAATGCCTTCCGGCGCGCTCTCAAACAATTGTTCCAGATAGGCTTTCTGCACCTGCAGGTTCTGCTCTGCCTGTTTGCGCTCGGTAATGTCGAAGCCGGTACACAACACAGCCGAGCTTCCCGCATACCCGATTGCGCCTGCCGTAAAATCCAACCAGCGTATGTCGCCGTTTTTGCAGAGGACCTTGATTTCGTTGCGTGTGGGAACGGGTATCTTTCCGGCCTGGCGGTCCCGGCTACGCTGCCGCACCATCTCACGCATATCGGGATGGACTGTATCCCAGAAGTTCATCTGCAACAGTTCCTGGCGCGTATAGCCAGTGATCGCCTCGGTCGCCGGATTTACATAAACAAACTTATCTCCTTTATAGATGACGATGGAGCTAATCGCAGTTTCTGCCATGGCGCGGAATTGCGCTTCGCTCTCACGGGATGACTGCTCCATCTGGTGGTGTGCAGTGACGTCGTGTACAACGCTGAGCAGGCATTCCCGCCCGTGATAATTGACGACGCTACTATTGATTTCGACCCGCAACAAGACCCCATCCCGGGTGCGATGAGTGAATTCTTGGCTGACACCGCCCTTGGATTCCGCAATGCGCTGCTGAATAAACGCGTATTCCTCGGACCGATGCAAATCCATCGGTGTCAGGGCGAGAAACTCTTCCCGGGAGTATCCATACTTACCAAGGGCGGCATCATTGCAGTCAAGAAAGCGGCATGTCTGGCGATCAATAAC
>DATHMF010000003.1 GCA_035487355.1 Terriglobales bacterium
CGAGGTATGGCAGACTAGAGTTTGATTTTCCAACCCAATGGCATTCTTTCTTGGTATTGATGCAGGCGGCAGCAAGACCCGTTGCGCGTTAGGTGACGAGGAGCGTGTTCTCGCCACCGCATTGACTTCGAGCTGCAAGATCCAACGCGTGGGAGAAGACGAGGCCCGGCGCGCCTTGCATAACGTTATCCAGGAGGTGTGCAAGATTGCGGGTGTGCCTCACGGCGGCCTCGAGCACGTGTGCATTGGCATTTCGGGAGTTTCCGACTCGGGTGTCGTGGAGCGTGTGCGCAGCATTCTTGGCGAGGTGATCTCCGCTCCGGCGGACGTCGTGGGCGACATGATCATCGCATTGGAAGCCGGCCTCGGCAGCAGCTCAGGATGTATTGTGGTTGCCGGCACAGGCTCAATTGCCGTAGGCCGTGACGAGCACGGCCACTTTGCTCGTGCAGGGGGCTGGGGGCCAACGGTCTCTGACGAAGGTTCAGGATATTGGATTGGACGCGCTGCCGTCGGCGCCGTCTTGCGTGCGCACGACTCGGGCAAGAGCCCCGCACTGGCGCGCGCCATTACGCAAGTGTGGGGATTGAGTACCTATGAAGATTTCGTGCGCGCCGCCAGTGCTGTGCCTCCGCCAGATTTTGCCCAGCTCTTTCCCACGGTGTTGGAAGAGGCCGGGCAGGGCGATCCTATGGCCGGCGAAATTCTCAAACGAGCGGGAGTTGAGCTTGCCGAACTGGCGTTGACCGTGATTCGCGGGCTTTGGCCGGGGCAGCACCAGGTGCGAGTTGTGGTCTCAGGAGGAGTTTTTGAAAATTCACAGGTCACCCGAGAGGTTTTCGCAAACACAGTGCGCAATGCTTTTCTTCAGGCCGCTGTTAGTTTGGGGAACCTGGAACCGGTGATGGGAGCCTTGTCGCTGGCGCGCAAGGCGGGAAAAAGCAAATAAGAATCAATCGCACCGTGGAGACGCGAGAAAAAAGCGAACCACAAAGGGCACAAAGAAAAAACCGAAGGACACGAAGGAAAACAAAAAAGAATTTTTGAGAGAGAAATAATGACCGATCGTAATACTAGTAATCCTAGATTGAGTTAGGTACGACGGACAGAATTGTCATAAACTTTTTGTAACTCCAGCATGGCTGGTCGTTCGCCAAACTCGCAAATCCCGATCGTACAATCGGTTGACCTCGCTACATTGGTTCACGAGCAATCTCCTGACGTGCTCCGCACGGCCGCTGGCGACAAGCGCCTGACTGAAGACCTGGCCCTGACGCTGCTGCAACGGCGTGACTTGCCCGCTGCCGCCATTGAAGTCATGGCCAAAAATGGTGCGGTGATGAAGCACCGCAGAGTGATCAATGCGATTGTTGTGCATCCGCATGCGCCGCGTCACGTTTCGCTGCCCATTATCCGCCGGCTTTTTGCCTTTGAACTGATGAACATTGCTCTTACGCCCGCAGTTTTTGCCGATATCAAGAAATTTGCCGAGGATGTTCTGATCTCCCGTTTGGAGAACACCACTCCAGGCGAGCGCATGAGTTTGGCCAAGCGCAGCTCGCAAGCCATTGCGGCTGCCTTATTGCTTGATCCTGAGAAGCGGGTGATGGAAGCTGCATTGTTCAATCCACGGATGACGGAAGCTGCCATCGTGAAGGCCCTGATGAAAGACGACGCCCCGCAACACCTGATTGACACGGTTTGCCACGATCCTAAGTGGAGCCTGCGCCGCGAGATACGCGTCGCCCTGTTGCGCAACGAAAAGACACCACTGGCGCCCGCGCTGGCGTTTGCAGACACCATGTCTTCGGTTGCGCTGCGGCAGGTGCTGAACAACTCGCGCTTGCGGGCCAATGTGAAGAGTTATTTGAATAAGATGCTGGAAGAGAGAAAGAAATAGTTGAGATTCTCTTGAGGAAAAATGAAGACCCTTTCGCTCGTGCTTAGTCTTACTTTGATGGCAGTTCTCCCCGCTCCTGAGGCTTTCTCGCAAAAGTCTGATCGAGAAGCATTACCGAATGCTGTGTTTGCTTTTGCGAATGACGGCGGCACTGAATTATTGGCTGACCTCTCAGAGGAGCCTTCCGAGAAAATCGCAGTGATCAAAACCTTCAACAAAGCCATCTGCGCTGATAACAAAATTCTCGACATCACATTCGTTAAACATCAGCCCCGTAGTGAAAAGGACAACGGGCGCCAGGCCAGCAGGAATTTCAAAAATCTTGCCGGAGACGTGTTTCACGTTGTCCATGGAAAGTTGAACGCTGATGACAATTGTCTGCTCGTGAGCCGGAATTATTTGCAGAGTAAGCGCCTTGTTCCGGTGAAAACCGGAGGGCTGACGCCTGAGGGATTTTCAGCAAGGCCGGCAAAATGTGATGGCAAGACGAAGAGTGGTCTTCCACACCAACAGAACCGCGCTCCTGCAGGTTGCTGGCAGCTTGCACAGATAGGTGACAATGACCGCCTGCTGGCGGTTACTTACGAACCACGCAAGAAGAATTTGTTGGCTGCCCTGGTTTTGCGGATTGGAGACAAATACATGGTCCACGAAATGCCGGCCACGGCAAATTCGGTTTCTGCGTGGCGAGAGGGCGATGGGGGAGAGTTCGATCCAGCGGTGTTCGCTCCGCTCTTTGCTCTGCAAAATAAAAAAGACGGCTCGTGGGAGATCGGTATTGTGTGGAGTGGCGAGGAGGGCGGCAATCTTTCGGTTTATCGCAGCCAGGGTTCGACCCTCGAAGAAGTTGTGAAGGGATACCGCTACTGGATGGCGGAGTAGGAAATGTCTGAGGCTTTTTACAAGTACGTCAAAAGGTCTTTCTCGTCGTCTTCCGCGCGGCGCTGCACGGACTCGCGTTTCCTCCGAAAAGTCTCAAACCACTCCGCCCGCGAAATTGAGTAGATCAGATGATTGAAGCCGTGCCAGAAAACGAGCCTACCCATCGTCATGTTATTGCGTTCGGCCACTCGCCTTGAGGGCCGATTCTCGGGCCGAATCATACAGATCACCTGCCTGGCACGCAGCTTGTAGAAGCCGTGGCGAATGCAGGCGCGGGCAGCTTCGGTGGCGTATCCGTTGTGCCAATGGTCCCGGCGTAAGTGGTAGCCGACCTCGATCTCCTTGCGGTCTTCGACATCCTGAAGCGCAAGGCCGCAGTCGCCGATAACTTCGCCCGTACTTTTAAGGATCACAGCCCACAGGCCGTGTCCGGTTTCGGCATAGCGCGTGATCTGCTTATCAATGAAACTCTCAACTTCGTCGCGAGAGAACGGGTGGGGATAATAAATCATGGCCTCGGGATCGCCGAGAACAGGCAGTAAACCGTCGGTATCTTTCAGGGTGAGTTGACGGAGGACTAGGCGCTGGGTTTCGAGAACCATGCCGGACGGTGACCCCTGGTTCAAGAATAGCTCGGATTTTTCGTTAGGGTGAACAGCAGGCTCATTTAATCGCAACAATATCAAGCCGCTGCTCCCGCTACCATGCTCACGCGGCAGAAACGGCAGGCCTATTGGCCAATCACATTCCAATGCTGCAGCGATCAGGTCCAACCAATCCATAAGGAAATTGTACTCTTGGTTAGGTCTCGCTCAAGTTACTCAGTAAAACGTTGGTATTTTGCGGGACAGCAGAAAAGCTTGCTGAATGGGCGTCTTTGGACGCTTCGCTGCAATGCGCGTCGGCCTACGGTAGTGAGGAAATGTTATTTTTATGCGACTTATGGCCCGACTGAAGTCGGGCCCTGATACACGTCTTCACGCCTATCCCACCGCTTCTTTTTTGAAGTAACTCAAAATCGCCTCGGCCTGCGGCTTGGTCACTACTGCTGAGAGAGCGGCTGAGTCGGCCTGTTGTACGGCGCGGATGCTGCCGAAGTGTTCGACCAGGCGCTGGCGGGTGCGGGCTCCGATGCCGGGGATTTGCAGCAGCTCAGAGTCGCGGTCGCGCATCTGGCGGCGCTTGCGATGAAAGGTAACGGCAAAGCGATGGGCTTCATCGCGGACTGTCTGAATCAGATGCAGAACCGGCGAGTGATGGTCGAGCGCCAGAGGATCGTTTTCCTGGCCATGAATGTAGATGATTTCTTCGCGCTTGGCAATTGCCGCCAGAGGCTGGCTGGTGATTTGCAATTCGGTGAGGGCATCGGCTGCGGCATGGAGCTGTCCCAGGCCGCCGTCAATGAGGATGAGGCTGGGCATATCCTGTTTTTCTGATTGGATACGTTTGTAGCGCCGGGTGACGACTTCGCGCATGGAGGCGAAGTCATCCACGCCTTCCACGGTGCGGATGATGAACTTGCGGTAATCGGACTTCTTCATCTTGCCATCTTCCCAAACCACCATGGAAGCGACGGTTTCCGCGCCTTGAATATGCGAAATATCGAAGCATTCAATGCGCTTGGGCAGGGCCGGCAGGTCGAGTGCATCTTGTAAAGCTTGTTGAATCTGCTTTGCTGCGGGCTTCAGCACGCGGAAGCGCTGATCGAAAGATTGTTTGGCGTTCCGGCCCACCAGATCAACCAGCGAGCGTTTATCGCCACGCTGGGGAACAATGATTTCCACTTTGCCTTCGCGGCGCTCGGAAAGGACCTCCTGCAATAAATCGCGATCGGCGAAATCTACCGGGATATAAATGTTTCGGGGCACATATTGCTGGTCAACGTAAATCTGGGGCAGAAGGCTGCTGAAGAATGCGCCGGCATCAAAGCCGGGACTCTTGCCACCTGCCGGTGGTTCGTCTTCGAAGGCAGGAGAGATTTGCGGCAGGTCTTCCCAGAAGAAATCGCGGCGGTCAAGCACCTTGCCTCCACGCATGTGGAACAAATTGACTGCGAGCATTTCATTTTCGTAGTGATAACCGAAGACGTCGGCGTCATCACCCTCGACATTGGCCATGCGCTGTTTTTCGTGCAACTGCTCCACCGTGGAGATCAGGTCGCGGTACTTGCCGGCCAGCTCATACTGTTGCTGCTCAGCGGCGAATTCCATGCGAGAGCGCAGCGATTTGGAGAGATCTCCATGCTTGCCCTCAAGAAACAGCTTCACGTCCTGCACCGCTTCCGCGTAAATCTGAGGCGTAGTCAGCTCTTTTACGCACGGTCCAAGGCAGCGCTTGATGTAGTACTGCAGGCACGGACGCAGGTGGTAACGTGTCAGATCTATCTTGCACGAGGGAACGAGAAAATTGCGGTGGATCAGATCTACGATCCGGTAGGCCAGATTTGCAGGGAAGTAAGGACCGTAGTAGAGGCTGCCATCTTTGCGTAGACGGCGGGTCACGTAAACCCGGGGGAAACGCTCCGCGGCGGTGAGCTTTACATATGGATAAGTCTTATCATCGCGCAGCAAAATGTTATAGCGCGGCTTCTTCTGCTTGATGAGGTTGTTTTCGAGCGCCAGTGCCTCTTTTTCATTGTCAACGACTATGTATTCAACGTCTACGGCATCGCGCAGCAGGGAATCGGTCTTGGGTTGGGCGTCGGCACCCTCGCCAAAATACGAGCGTACGCGCGAGCGCAGGTTCTTGGCTTTGCCGACGTAGATCACCTCGCCATCGGCGTTTTTATACAGGTAAACGCCCGGAGAGGTGGGTAAAGTCCGGATTTTCTCCTGAAGATCCATGGGGAAGGGCCGTCTATTTCGATGTTACAAGAGTTCGCAGGCTTCGTAAAAATTCTACGCTCAACAGCTTAGAGGGCGAATTCTTGCTTGCCTGAGATTGAGTTAACCATCTTATTTTCAATAGGATAATAGAAGCATATACGGTTATGGAAATGGCCCTTCTCGTGCTCATCATACTCTGAGATGTTGAGGACGAATTACCGTCCCCAGGTAAGGTTAAGGAGCCCAGTATGAATCGCACTTTCGTCGCTACATTTGCCGCCTTGATCATGATGTTTTCGGCGGGCTGCGCCACCAAGAATTACGTCTCAAAAGAGACTACCCCTCTCATCAACAAATCCAACGAGCTTGATGAGATCACGGCCCGGAACACGCGCGACATTCGCGATGTAGATACCCGGGCACAAAAAGGGATTTCGGATGTAAACGCCAAGTCCGATGCTGCCAACCAGAAGGCCCTGAGCGCAGGCTCATTGGCCGATCAGGCCCAGCAGACGGCCACCCAGGCAGTCACCGGCGTGAATGCGCTGACCAATACAGTCGCTAATCTCGATAACTATCATCCGGTAACAGAAGCGACCGTTCACTTTGGTTTCAATAAAGCCGATTTGACCAAGAAGGCGAAGGAAGCGCTGGATGAGTTGGCCAACGAAGTTCCTAACACACCGCATTTCATTCTGGAAGTCAGCGGGAACACGGATTCGGTTGGCGGCGCCGACTACAACTATGAACTCAGCCAGCGTCGTGCCTTTGCCGTGATCCAGTATATGGCGCAGGAGCACAATATCCCGGCGCACAAGTTCTACATTGTTGGATTAGGCAAAGATAAACCGGCTGCTCCTAACAGCTCAGCTTCAGGACGGCAGGAAAACCGGCGCGTGGATGTCCGGCTGATGACGAACACAACCGATACGCCCGCTGCAGCGCAAAACAGCACTCCTGCTCCTGAGCAAACGACAGAAGCTACGCAGCCGAAATAAATATTTTGTTGAGTGTCCTCTTTGTCCCCCTTGGAGGACCTTGTTCAGCCGCCTCGACGGAAACCGAGGCGGCTTTTTTGTTAGCAATCAGGAGTCAGCGGTCAGCACTCAGTTAAACAGATATGAACCGCGGAGACGCAGAGGCGCGGAGGAGCTGAGGTAATGGTAAGTGAGAAGTTCGAAGTAAGAAGTATGAGGTTCTTACTTCCAATTTTCCACTTCCTACAATGGTCCAATGAATCAATTTCCTCTGCGTCTCCGCGCCTCCGCGGTTAAATTTCTTTGGCTGAGTACTGACAGCTACTTTTCGCGTTCCACGACAAAATCCGGGGCCCAGAGCAGGGCGCGCTTGATTTCCGAATCGGGAAAACTGCAGATGGATTTGCGGGCGGCTTCGGAATATTCCTGGGCGCGGGCCATGGCGACCTCGACCGAGCCATAGCGCTGCAGCATGGCAAGAATCTGCTCGTGGCGCACAGTGATGAAAGCCCGCTCACGCAATACGGTTTCCACGAGTTTGCGCTCTTCCGGGGTGCAGCGCTCCAGGGCATGCACTACTGCCATGGTTACTTTACCTTCGCGCAAATCGCTGGCCACGGGCTTGCCCAGGACTTCCTCAGAGGCGGTCAGGTCCAGTACATCATCCACAATCTGGAAGGCCATGCCGAGGCTGCGTCCGTATTCGCCGACGCGGCGTTCCTCATCTTCTGTGGCGCCTGCCAGGATCGCGCCCATGCGCATGCAAACTGCGAACAGGCACGCCGTCTTGCGATAGATCAGGTCGAAGTGCTCTTCCTGGGTGATGCATTTTCCCAGCTTCTCAATCTGGAGCAGCTCGCCTTCCACCATCTGCTGGGTCAAGTCAATCAGCACATCGAGGATGCGGAAGTTGCGCTCCTGTACTGCGATCTTAAAGGCCTGCATGTAGAGCCAGTCGCCGGCGAGCACGCACTTGGAGTTCCCCCATTGCGTGTTTGCCGCTGGACGTCCGCGCCGCGTCTGGGCTTCATCAATGATGTCGTCGTGGACCAACGTGGCGGTGTGGATGATCTCCACCACCGCGCCCAGGCGAACGGCGCCGCGCCCGTTGTATCCGAAGAGCTTGGCAGCAAGCAGCAGCAGAGCCGGACGGATTCGCTTGCCTCCGCCTTCGCGCAGGTACTCGCCGATCTCGGTGATGGCGCCGACGTTCGAGACCGTGTCGCGTCCGAACTCGCGCTCAATGGCGGAAAGGTCTTCCCGCAACAGGTCAAAAAATTCCTTCTGCGAAATGGTTGCGGGAGTGCTCAAATTTTTGTCGCCTCAGTTTGACCTGTAATTGGTGAACTGCATATCAATGCCAAAATCAGCGCCGCGCAGCAGGGCCATGACCTCTTGCAGCGTGTCGCGGTCTTTGCCGCTCACCCGGACCGTGTCTCCCTGGATGGAGGCCTGTACTTTCTTCTTTGAGTCTTTAATGGTTTTGACGATCTCTCGCGCCTTTTCCACCGGAATGCCCTGCTGCATGGTGATCTTCTGCCGCACCGTGGCTCCCGCGGCCGGCTCCACGGCTCCATAACTCAGCGCCTTGATGGGCACGCCGCGCTTCACCAGCTTGGTTTGCAGGATGTCGTTCACAGCCTTGAGTTTGTAGTCATCCACCGAGCTGAGAATGATGGCGTCTTTGCCCTCCAGCACGATATCGGACTTGGAGTCCTTCAGGTCAAAACGCGTATGGATCTCCTTCATCGCGTTCTGGATCGCGTTCGAGACCTCTTGCAGGTCAACCTTGCTGACAATGTCAAATGAATTTTCGGCCATAGAACATTCAATTCTAAATCACAGGCAGGAAAAACAGCGAAATCTTGGGAAATACGGAGAAGTGTTCAAATTTTGACGTGCGGATAGGTTTTGGGCAATTGTGGGCGCGGCTTCGGATCTTCGCCTGCCATGGCGTTGACCGCGATTTTTAACCCTATAGCAATCCAGAGCAGCGATCCGACGATCCAGGTCAGATCAATGATCCAGCCAAAATCTTGAAACGAGAGAATTGCCTTGATCGCCCCTGCAACAGCGGGTATGAGTAGAAATCCCAACAGCATAAACAAGCCAAAAAGAGCCGCAAAAATCCGGTGGCTTTTGAAGGCATGAACGTTCCTGCTGGCAAGGTTGCGGTAAAAAGCCCCCTCATTTCTCACCGTATCAGGGAAAACAATGTTCCGCTGGCACAGGCGAAGCTCCCACACCAGGTTGTTATGCCTGGCGCGGCGAAACTCATCGGAAAGAGCTTGCTGTCTGGACATGAATTAGATAATTCTTTGATACCACGGAAATGGTCGTTTTCAAAAAAAGATTTTAACTACTGTCATCCCGAGCGCAGCCGCGCTTCGCGGCGGAGTCGAGGGACCCCGAGAATATTTCTGCCGTCCATGCCGCATCAAGGCATTCTCTGAATGCTTCGTTTGTATCCTGTCGTCCTGAGCGCTGTTTGGGTGAGCGAAAAGTGAGCGCCGGGCTGCGATCGCTTTTCGCGAGGGCGCAGCAGCCATGTTTTGGCTGCGTAGCCTTTAGATTAATGGCGCGAAGGATCTTACGTTTTCTTGTCTGGACGATGCTGTTTACGTACGGACCTCATAAGAAGAAAACTGACACCGTTGAAATCACAGCTTAAAAAATTTCCGAAAATTCTTCGCCGTAACCTCTCCGATTTCCGCCGCCGCCAATCCCCGCAATTCCCCAATCTGCTGCGCCACTTCTTTTACAAATGCCGGTTCGTTGCGTTTGCCCCGGTGGGGAATGGGCGCAAGAAAAGGCGAATCCGTTTCAATGAACATGCGATCAAGCGGGACCTGTTTGGCGGCCTCGCGGATGTTCTGTGCCTTCGCAAAAGTTACGTTGCCGGCAAAGGAGATCATGAATCCAATTTCGAGCGCGGTCTGCATGTGAGCAAGTGAACCGGTGAAGCAGTGCAAGATGCCGCCCAGTCCGCTGCTGGTCCAGTGCTCGCGGAGCAGTCGCAGGCAGTCATCCCAGGCGTTCTCACTGTTGTCTGAAGGACGGCAGTGAATGATGATGGGCAGCTTGGCGGCGCGGGCCAACTCCATCTGCTTTATGAAAACCGTCTCCTGCACCTCGCGCGGAGAGTGGTCATAGTAATAGTCCAGCCCAATTTCGCCCCAGGCAATGACTTTGGGGTTCTTCGCAAGCTGCGCCAGCTCTGCGAAATCATTGTCAGTGGCAAGCTTGGCTTCATGCGGATGAATGCCGATGCTGGCATAAAGAAAATCATGTTGTTCGGCTAATTTAATGGCGCAATCGAGCGAACCTGGCCCGGTGCCACTGCCGATGGCAAGAATTGTTTCCACGCCGGCAGTCTGCGCCCGCACCAGCATGGCCTCGCGGTCAGCATCGAATTGCGGCATCTCGAGGTGGGCATGGCTGTCTATGAACATAAGAAATCAATTTACCGCGGAGGCGCGGAGACGCGGAGGTAATAAAGATTCAAGATTTAGTTTCAACAGGAATGAAGACTGAAACCAGCGAATCCTTTTAGAAATTGGTTTATTACAGATTTCTCCGCGCCTCCGCGGTAAAAACTATTTCAGCCGGGCCCCAATGGGTACATCTTCCAGAAAGCCCGCCAGCACGGGCTTGCCTTGTTCTCCGATAGAAGCCGCCACGAGCATGCCGTTGGATTCGATACCGCGCAATTTGCGCGGGGCTAGATTGGCGACGATTACGACTTTGCGTCCGATCAGGGTTTCAGGAGCGTAGGCTTCAGCGATGCCGGCTACGATCTGGCGGATTTCTGTGCCTATATCAACTTCAAGACGCAGCAGCTTGTCGGCGCCTTTGACTTTTTCGGCGGTCTTTACCTGGCCCACGCGTAGCTCGATCTTGGCGAAGTCTTCAATGCCAATCTTATTGTTACCAGTCACGGGTGTCGCTGGTGGTACAGGCGCTGTTGCTGCCGGTGTCTTCGCTGCCTGCGCTGCCGCACCGGCAGGTTCTGCTGCCGGAAGTTTGTCTTCGGAATGGGATTGGGATGAACCGGCGTTATTTTGCTCTTCCATGTTCTTCATCCTTTCGATGGCAGATTTGTCGGCACGGGGGAATACTGGCTCTATCGTTCCCAATTTGGTGCCTAGTTGGAGTTGCCCCCACTTGAGATCGTCGAGCTTCAGCTTGCTGATCTCTCCTAACCCGAGCTGTGACCATATCCGTGCTGTCGCCTGCGGCATGATAGGATGCGCCAGCGCCGTGACAATACGCAGCGCCTCCGCCGCCGTGTAGAGGATCGTTGCCAGCCGGGCACGGCTGGCCTCGCCTTCTTTTTCCGCTACCGTCCAGGGCTCAGCTTCCACCAGGTATTTGTTGACCGCGCTGATCAGGTTCCAGGCAGCTTCGATCGCCCGCGAGAATTGGTAGTCGTCAAAAAGCGTGTTGAAGTCAGCGATGGTTTTGGTGGCCAGTGTGGCGATGGAATCCTCCGCGGGTGTGCGGCCCTCGGTAGGCGAAGGATAGGGGACCTCGCCGCGAAAATACCTGCCAATCATGGTCAAGGTGCGGCTGGAGAGATTTCCCAGATCGTTGGCCAGGTCGGCGTTATAACGCTGCACCAGCGCATCAAAGGAAAAAGCCCCATCCTGTCCAAAGACAATTTCCCGCAGCAGGAAATAGCGCAGCGCGTCATTTCCCAGGACATCCAGAATAGTTTCAGCGCGCACGATATTGCCGCGCGACTTCGACATTTTGTCCTGTTCAAAGAGCAGCCAGCCGTGCGCGATCAGCGATTTCGGCAGCGGCAGCTCGGCAGCCATCAGGAACGCCGGCCAATAGACGCAATGGAAGCGCACGATCTCTTTGCCGATCATATGTACATCAGCCGGCCAGCAATGGGCGAAATGCTTCTTGTCTGCTTCCGCGTCCGATCCAAAACCCACGGCGGTGATGTAATTGCACAACGCATCGAACCAGACGTAGATCACATGCTTGGGGTCGTCGGGCACAGGGATGCCCCACTTAATCGAAGTGCGGCTGATGGATTGGTCATGCAATCCCGAGCGAATAAAGGCCATCACCTCGTTACGGCGCGTCTCGGGGCGGATCATCGCCGGATTTTCTGTATAGAGCTTCAGCAGCGGCTCCGCGAACGCGGAAAGCTTGAAGTAATAATTTTCTTCGCTCACGGTCTCTGTCGGACGGCCGCACACCGGGCAGGGCGCACCCGGGCCGACCGAATCCACGTAGAGTTCATCGGAGACGCAGTATTGGCCGGTGTAGCTTCCCTTGTAGATGAAGCCGTTTTTCTTCAGCAGGCGAAACATCTCCTGCACACCGCGCTGGTGGCGCTCGTCAGTGGTGCGGATGAAGTCGTCATTGCTGATCTCCATGCGCTTCCACAAGGCTTTGTACTCGGCGGAAACCTGGTCCACCAGCTTTTTAGGGGTCAAGCCCCTGTCTGCGGCCGAGCGCTCGATCTTCTGTCCATGCTCATCGGTGCCGGTGAGGAACCATGTATCAATTCCGAGCAGGCGCTTGCGGCGCGCAATGGCGTCGCACACGATAGTGGTGTAGGCGTGGCCCAGGTGTGGGCGCGCGTTTACGTAGTAAATCGGCGTCGTAATGTAAAACTTGCTGGCGTCGGCTGCGTCTGTCATCGGTTAGTTAGCTTCCAGAATGCGAAAGCCGCCTGTGTGCATTCCCGCGCGGAAAGTATGATGCTCACGAAACACACAGCGGCAGTCTGTAAACCTTTAATCATAGGTTCGCGCGCGGCATAGCGTCAAACGGGGCGAGAAAAAGCCCACTGCGGATTTCACGGATCACGCGGATCAATTCATCACGGAAGTGCAGAAAATTGAGTCATCGGATCATTGTGTCATTTTTCCAATTCGGTGAATGTAACCCTCGAAAATGTCATTCTGAGCGAAGCGAAGAATCTGAGAAGAATGCCTGTACTGCTATGTAGGTGGCTTCATTTCATACAGCCTGGACCGGTGTGCTCGCCTCATGACGCTCCGTTAGTAAAACTGCAACCGAGAACTGAGAACCGAGAACTGCCTTTGCTATGATGGATTCACTTTGTACCAGGAACTTCAAAATCAACTTATCGAGCACGTGCGCGCCTATTTGCGGCGGCAATATCAGCTTGATGCTGAAAACATTGTAATTGCCCAGCCTCCCAGCGTGGCCCTGGGAGAGTACGCCTTGCCGCTCGCCTTCGAGCTGGCCAAACAACTGCGTAAAGCACCGCGCAAGATCGCCGAAGAAATTGTTGCCGGAATCGGCGAGGTACCAGGCATCGAAAAATTCGAGGTTGCCGGCGCGGGCTATATCAACGTTCGCATCGGGCGCGGGGCTTTTGCTCAAGGGCTTGTCGCCGAGAAATCCCGGCAAAAGGGAAGCGGGCAGAAGGTCCTGGTCGAGCACACCAGCATCAATCCCAATAAAGCCGCCCATGTCGGCCATCTGCGCAACGCCATTCTGGGAGATACTTTCGTCCGCCTCTTGCGCTCTGCCGGCACTCACGTTGACGTGCAGAACTACATTGATAACACCGGCGTGCAGGTGGCCGATGTGGTGGTGGGATTCACCCGCCTGGAAAAGAAATCGAAGACCGAGATTGAGAAGCTTACGCAGCAACCGCGCTTTGATTACCACTGTTGGGATGTCTACACGCATGTCTCGCAATGGTACGAAGAAGACAAAGCTAATTTGCTAATCCGGCTCGATACCTTGCACGCTATCGAGCAGGGTGGAAACGAGACCGCTGAGATTGCCGAGCTGATCTCAACCGCCGTGCTCAGGCGGCACCTGGAGACCATGCTGCGCCTCGACATCGAATACGACTTTCTGCCGCGCGAGAGCGAGATTCTTCACCTCCACTTTTGGGATGCAGCGTTTACTCTGCTGAAGCAAAAAGGCGTACTCGCGCTAGTGGAAGAAGGCAAGAACAAAGGCTGCTGGGTGATGAAGCGCAGTTCGAATTCAGAAGCGGCCGACGATGAAGAGAACCAGAAGGTAATTGTCCGCTCGAATGGAACTGTGACCTATGTCGGCAAAGATATCGCTTATCATCTCTGGAAGTTCGGCTTGCTGGGAAAGGACTTCGGTTACCAGCGATTTTTCAAATATCCCAATAACCACGAGGTCTGGATTTCAGCGGAGCAGGGCGAAGCCCAGCATCCACATTTCGGCGGGGTGAGTGCGATCTACAACGTGATTGATTCCCGCCAGGCCGATCCCCAAAACAACGTGATCGAGGCCATCCGCGCATTGGGATACACCCAGCAGGCGGAGCATTACCACCATTTTTCCTACGAGATGGTTGCGCTCACGCCGCGCTGCGCCGCTGATCTGGGATACCGGCTCTCTCCCGAAGATGAGCAGAAGTCTTACATTGAAGTTTCCGGACGCAAGGGCTTCGGAGTCAAAGCCGACGATTTAATCGACACGTTAATCGCCGCGAGTCAAAAAGAAGTCGAATCGCGGCATCCTGAGCTGAGCCCGGCCGAGTGCAGCGCCATTGCCTCCGCGATTGCCATTGGTGCGCTGCGTTATTTCATGCTCAAGTACACCAAGGCGTCGGTTATCGCCTTTGACGTGAAAGACGCGCTCAGCTTCGAAGGTGAGACCGGCCCTTATGTGCAGTACGCGTGTGTGCGCGCGTTGAATATCTTCCGCAAAGCCGGCATTGATCCCGAGAAAGCGCTGGTGGAAGAAGTTGACTATAGCCACTTTCTCCCTGGCGAAGAAGGCAATGAAATCTGGGAGCTGTGGCTCGCAGCTTCCAAGCTCGGCTACACGGTAGAGCAATGCATTGCTACCACCGAGCCTGCATATTTAGCTAAGTATGCCTTTCAGTTGGCGCAGCTTTTCAACAACTTCTACCACAAGCACCACATTCTGACCGAGACCAATGAGACCAGAAAGAAATTTCTCTTAGCCACGGCGGCTATAGTCCGCCGCGAACTGATTCGTGCTCTGGCCTTGATGGGCATCAGTGTTCCGACCGTGATGTAGCGATGTCTTTAACCGACATACGTTAGCTCCAAAAGGTTGTGGATGAGCCTGAGCTATGGATGGTGTCCTAGTGTTACAGTATTGCGGAGATGAAACGCGTCGTTATTCTCTTCATTCTGCTGGTTTTGTTGATGTGTATGCCATGCGCGCCGCTGCTGCAGGAAAATGCTGCTACGTCCTCCGATCATCAGCAACACTCCAACGCTCCACAAAACGATTCTGGAGCCAGAATGGAAACAGCAGAACAGAAAGAAGCCCATATTCAAACTCAGGAGAACCAGGGGGCAAGCAAAACCAGCCAAGCCAAGCATGATGATCCGGATTACACATTTTTGGCACTCATTGTAAATATCGTTTTGACTGCTATCACTCTTGCTATTGCTGTTGCTGGTATTCTTCAAGCATGGGCCGCAAAAGAGGCCGCCGATATTGCGATAAATTCCCAACGGTCTTGGATTGTCGAAAATGGCGTCGAAGGGCCGGAAATGAAGCATGACTGGGTCAAGAATGCTAAATGTCATTTCAAGATAATCGGTAGTAGTCCTGCGAGGATCGTAGAGTCAAATTTCCGCTTTCATCTGGTTGGGGCTAGGCCTAAGAATGAAATCACCGAGCCCGACCTACCACCACAACCTGATTATAAGAAGGTTTACGATCTCGAGAGTGTTCCAGAAATGGGAGGGATACTGCCGCCTGAAAAGGAATTTACTATCAATGTGACACTTGAAGGAATGTTTCTCAACCCAGAGGATGTTGAGGCAATTAACAAATGGGAGAAGTTTGCCTGTGTCTACGGATTCATCCGATACAAGGATGCTTTCTCTAAATCCAGAGTTAGAGAAACGCGGTTTTGCTACATCTATAGTGTGTGGCGTAGTCCTCTTGGCAAGGCTGAGCATCCGAGCCATTTCGTTGTTGGCGGTCCACCCGCATACAACGAAGTAACCTAAAAACTAATTTAAGGCTCCCAAGTTGAGGATGCCAAGACGAACGACTGGAGCCTGTGTCAAACTATGGCTCTATGCGTCCTAGAGTCCTAGCGCTTCTACTGTGTTCAGTCTTCTTCATCACGCGGCCTGCCTCCGCTGCCGGCTCCGACAAACCGCACGAAGTCACGATTCCAGCGGGGAAGTATCAGCTTCACGGTTGCTACTGGCCTCCCGATGGGCCGGGACCGTATCCGGTCATGATCTTCAACCACGGCAGCGAAAAGAACCCAGCGCCCTGCGGGCCTCCCGACCTGGGGTACTTCTACCAGAAGAAGGGTTACGCCTTCTTCACCTTTCAGCGCCACGGGCACGGTGCCTCACCCGGTGACTACATCATGGACTTGCAGAAGCAGGCGTATCTGGCCCACCCGTTCAACCGCAGCGCTGCGGAAAGCGAGGCGGTCGGTCTGCAGGAGCTGTACAACAAAGACGTGGAAGCGGCCGTGGCCTGGCTCAAGGAGCAGAAGTGGGCAGACACGCAACACATTGCGATGACGGGCATCTCGTTTGGAGGCACCCAGACCCTCTTGACCGCGGAAAAGGGGCTTGGGATCAAGACCTTTCTTCCCTTCGCGCCGGCAGCGCAGAGCTGGAATCCGGTGCTGGCTGACCGGCTGAAGCGAGCGGTACGCCAGGCCAGCGCGCCCATTTTCATTATCCAGGCGCAAAACGACTACAGCCTGGAGCCGAGCAAGGTGCTAGGTAAGGAGCTGGAAAAGAAAGGCTCTCCGAATCAGGCAAAGATCTATCCCCCGTTCGGAACCACGACACAAGACGGTCATTGGGGGTTCGGCTCCCGCAAGGACGGCATTGCCGTCTGGGCGCCGGATGTTAACGCCTTTCTTGATGCGACGATGCGATAAAGTGAAGCGGACTTGCGCCGCTCATTTTGGTTGGTCTTTGGGACCGCCCAAGCTGGCCCCATTGTGGTATCAAAACCTTAGCTTCCCGAGCAACCTGGATTATCATCGTCCTCAGAAGCCTGCCCCGGCGAGCCGTGGTGTATCTAGCGTTCTCAGGAACGCGGGGACGTGGTCCTCATAGGTTCTTTGAAAATTCCCAAAGCAATACTCAGTCCAAGAAATCCGTACGCGCGAATGTTAACTATTAAGTTAACCACGAGAATCCTCAGCAAGTACCCCGCCTTGACGGCGACTTTCTCCAGTAAATACAAGGCAATCATGCTGTTTCAGGAGGTCCCAGACACTTGCTGCAAGTGGGGTGTGGGAAATCGCCAGTCAGGTCAAAATCCAGAGGCAAAAGATAACTAAAAGGTAACGAGCGAGGTTTCCCTTATGGATTTCTGCGAACTACGCACCAACCGCCCCGTCCTTAAACAGCAGCTCTCGTGCCCGTTGCGCGGCTTTGACTACGGCTTTGATTAGGGTCACGCGCAGCTTGCCCTCTTCCAGCTCCATGATTCCATCAATCGTGCAGCCGGCGGGGGTGGTGACCTCGTCTTTCAGCAAGGCCGGGTGGTGTCCGGTCTCCAGCACAACTTTAGCTGCACCGAGCGTGGTTTGCGCTGCCAGCAGGGTCGCCAGGTCGCGGGGCAATCCGACTTTGACGCCGCCCTCGGCCAGGGCCTCAAGAATGATGTAGATGTATGCCGGGCCGCTGGCCGAAAGTCCGGTGATCGCGTCCATATGTTTTTCATCCACCGTGACCGTTCTTCCCACCGAGGAGAAGAGGCGGCTGGCGGTTTCCAAGTGCTTCTCGTGGACAAATTTTCCTTTGCAGATGGCGGTGATCCCGCAGCCTACGATAGCTGGTGTATTCGGCATGGTGCGGATGACTGGAATTGAAGCTGCCAGTCTTTTTTCCACGTATTCGGTGGGCACCGAGGCAGCGATGGAGATGATGAGCTGATTGGGTTTGAGCTCCGGGCCGATTTCATCGAGCACCGCTCCCATGGCGGAGGGCTTAAGGCCCAGCAGAATGATGTCGGCCTTGCGAACCGCGGCGCGGTTATCGGTGCCGACCCGTACTCCCAACTCCACCGAAAGCGCGGAGGCCTTTTCACGATGCTGAACGGTGGCGGCTATGTCCCTGGCTGAAAACAGTTTCTGCTTCATGAATGCGCGCAGCAGAATGCTGCCCATTTTTCCCGAACCGAGGACTGCTATTTTCCCCAACTTGTGCTCCATCTGAGATGTCTCCTTCGTTAAACTCTTGCAGCCATTCCGTTTGCATCTTGTCATCCTGAGCGCCAGTTTGGGTGAGCGAAAAGCGAGCGCCGTGCTGCGCGAACTTTTCGCGAGGGCGCAGCAGCCTTGTTTTGGCTGCGTAGCCCTTGGATGAACGGGCGCGAAGGACCTTGCGTTTTCTTGTCTGGGCGACGTCGTTTTTCACCCATAGAAAACTAAACAGATGGCAGGTCTAAACTTTACTGGAAGTTGTTAAAACAGGCTACATTTTAAACTTGCTGTCCCTGTTGTGGCGCTCGCCATCTATCCTGTGGTGAATAGATGGCCAAGCTTTTCTTTCTTGGTCTTCAGGTAATTTTCAGAGTGGGAATGCGGTTCTACCTCGCAGGGGACGCGTTCGACCACGCGGACCCCGGCCCGCTCCAGGGCCGCGACTTTAGCAGGATTGTTCGAGAGCAGCCGCACCTGCTTGATCCCCAGCGATTTCAGGATCTCAGCCGGCAAGCCAAACTCGCGATGGTCGGCCTTGAAGCCCAGCTTCTCGTTGGCCTCCACGGTATCAAGACCCTTGTCTTGCAGCTCGTAGGCCTGCAATTTGGCCATCAATCCGATCCCGCGCCCTTCCTGTTGCTCGTAAACCAGCACACCGGTCCCGGCCTCGGCGATCATGGCAAGGGCCATTTCAAGCTGTTGCCGGCAATCGCAACGCAGCGATCCGAAGACGTCTCCGGTAAGGCACTGCGAGTGCACGCGCACCAGCGGGAGTGCATTGGCATAGTCGCCTAATACCAGGGCGACTGCGGTTTCCGGCTTGCCGCTTGCATCGTTTCCACCTTCAAAGCCAAGAATACGGAAGTGTCCCCAGCGCGTGGGAAAATCGGCCTCAGCTACCTTGCGTATTTTGGGAGAGCTGGACATCTGTATTCATTATATATACCCATAGGACAGCCGCAGGATGGTCAGAAATTGTGTAAGAATAAGCATGACCCACCATGGATCAGCGCCTCATACTGCTTACGCAACTGATCAAGCTGGGCGTGGCGGCCGCCATCGCCGGCGCATGGGTGCGCTCACGTGATTTCAAACGCCTGCTTTTTGCAGAACCCCCGTCTCTACAGAAGAAAATCTCTCTGGTGATGCTCTTCTCCATTCCCTATGCGCTGGGGGTGTGGGTGCGGCAGATTGTCGGCAATTTTCTCGCCGCTGATCTTTCGTTTGAAGCCTCATTGCTGATGGGAGTGCTTGCCGGTCCCATCGCCGGTGCAATTGGCGGAGGATTGGTCTCCGTTCCAGCGGTTTTGCACCAGGAATATCTCACACTGCCTTTCAACGTGGGCGTGGGGATTCTGGCCGGCATCCTGCGCGATCTTGCCCGTGACCCGGAAGAGATATGGTCTTTTTCTCCGTTCATTGATCTCAGCGTGTATCGCTGGGTCCGCAAGATGGTACGCCGGCCGCACCTGGACTGGCAGATGGGCTTTTTCTTTCTCATTGTGTCCTTGCAATTTACTCGAATGGAACTGGGAAAGCACTTTCCCGGACGGATTTTCTATCTCCAACTTCCTCCGGGGCTTTCCTTTCAGGCAAAATTCTGGATTTCGGCTGCAATCTACGCCACCACCATCGCCGTGATTGCGATTCCGCTGAAGATCTTCAATGCCGTGCGCCTGGAGTTAAAGCTGCGCGAGCACGAGCGTCTTCTCCTGCAGGCCCGCATGGAGGCCCTGCAGAGCCAGATCAATCCGCATTTTCTGTTTAATACCTTGAATTCGGTTTCTTCTCTCGTGAGGGTGGACCCCGACACGGCCCGCGAACTCATCGTGAAGCTGGCCAATATTCTGCGGCGGCTGCTGCGCCAGACCGAGACTTTTGTTCCATTGCGGGAAGAGCTGGAGTTTGTTGACAACTACCTGGATATCGAGGTCGTGCGTTTCGGGCAGGACAAGCTACAGGTGGAAAAAGATATCCAGCCGGAATCGCTTTCTGCCATGGTTCCCAGCATGTTGTTGCAGCCGCTGGTGGAAAATGCCATCAAGCATGGCTTGGAGCCGAAGCTTGATGGAGGGAAGATCCTGTTGCGCAGCCGCCTCACGGAAGACCGATTGATTTTGTACATCGCCGACGACGGGATCGGCATGGATAAATCCCAGCCACCCGGCAGCACTCGTCCTGATAGCACCGGCATTGGCATGAGCAACGTCGCTGAGCGGCTCAAGGTCCTCTACGGCGATGTTGCTGAGATGGCCATCAACAGCGAGTATGGCATCGGAACACTGATTACGCTGGAGCTGCCTTTGATTGATGACCTCGCTGCCAGCGAACTCAGCCCACAATCTATACAGGCGCCGGGCAGCCTTTATCCTGCGCGCTCCAGTACCTTGCGGTAAAAGTTTTCATACAGCGGGATTATCTTGGTTGAACAGAAGCGTGACTGCGCCTCAAAGCGCGCTGTCTGGCGCATGGCCTTCAGCTTCGATTCATCGGAAAGCACTTCGATGGCGTATTTCGCCATGGTCTCTACGTCTCCCACATCGGCGAGAAAGCCGCTGTGCCCATGTTCAATGACTTCAGGCACTCCGCCAACGCGCGTAGCTACACAAGGAACTTCACACGCCATGGCTTCCAGCGCGGCCAGGCCAAAACTTTCCAGCTGACTGGGCATCAGCATCAGATCGGCGACGCCAAGCTTTTCCTGCACCCGATCCTGTTTGCCTAAAAAGATTACCCGGTCGAGTATGCCTTTTTGCGTTGCCATCCACTCTGCGACAGAACGGTCGGGCCCATCCCCGATCATCAGCAGCCGGGAGGGAACTTTTTTCTGTACCCGGTCAAAAATCTCTACCACATCCTGCAGCCGCTTCACCGGACGAAAATTGGAAAGATGCACGAGAAGACGCTCATCAGGTTTGGCAAATTGGGCGCGGTTTTCTGCCGCTTTGGGATCGCGACGGTAGAGGTCGCAGTTCACGAAGTTGGGAATCACTTCGATGGGATTGTGGATGTCGAATTCCAATATCGTCCGGTCACGCAGGTAGCGCGAGATGGAAGTCACCCCGTCGCTCTCCTCGATGGCGTAGCGGGTGATGGGAAGATAAGACCTGTCAGCTCCGACCACTGTAATATCCGTACCGTGCAAGGTAGTAACAAACGGCAATTTTTTGCGTACCAAGGTGGTCGGCGAAGCCAACAACTGCCGCGCGAGCAGAGCGCTCACCGAGTGGGGAATGGCATAGTGGACGTGCAGGATATCAAGATCGTAGATTTGTGCCACTTCAGCCATGCGCGTGGCCAGCGCCAGATCATAGGGCGGATACTCAAACAGCGGATAGCGCGATACCTCAACTTCGTGGTAGTGGATTTGGGGGTGGCCCGTGCTCAGACGAATGGGTTGAGAGTAAGTAATGAAGTGAACATCATGGCCGCGGTCTGCCAGTTCCATGCCCAGTTCGGTGCCTACAACTCCGCTCCCACCGTAGGTGGGGTAGCAGGTAATTCCGATCTTCATGCGGCTCGCTGTCCTCGCTCATGATTTTGATGATCAAAAAGCAGTCAGGCAAGTATAGATGGTTTGAGATGGGGAAGGATTCAGAAATCCAGTACTCAGAATTGCAGTGCTCAGTACTCGGTACTCAGATCGTTCACACATCCATCGGAGTGTTAAGGATATGAAAGTTCAAGACCTTCGCGCCAACGGGTCTAGCCTATGCGCTTAGCACCCTTGTCAGTAATCTTCAGCTTCATGTTTTCCAATTCGTTCATTACAACTCCATTGACAAATAGCTCTCGCCATCGCCATTTTGGCACTTCGGCCTCGTCAATTGTGAGAAGACGAACGTCACCGTTTGACAGCAGGCCGAAGGTTCCCTGCATGAATGCTTGGGCATTTGGATAAAGCTCGCGGATGAGCGTTAGGGGCAGATCTCCGCCGAGCAATTGGTCCAGTGTCTCAAGTTCTAGTGACAACATCGTCATAGCTCTCTGTACGAAATCAATTCAATCCCATGCCGTTGCAAGGTAGCGCGCGACGCCTCGGATGTAAGTATCTGCATCTCTACATCGCGAGAGCTACGCAGACGTGTGCTGATTTTTTCCAAATCGGCGTCGTGGTAGCCCGGGTGGCAAACGAACTCCCAGGTTCCTTCCGGGATGCATCCAATCACGGCGTCAAACAGCTCTTGGGTGAGCGCACCGGTCACCACAACGCCAAAGCTGCCATCGGGTGTAATCATGCCGTGTGCCTTGACCTGTTTTTTGAATTGTTCAGCATAATGGCGGAGAATGCCGACCTCGGTGTAACGCGTCCACAGTTTAGGACGGCGCATCAAATGCGCGTAAGCCAGGGTCTTAATAGGGCCGAAAGGGTTGCGCACGGCGCGCACTCCACACTCTCGTGCTACTGCAAGTAATGGTTTAAAGATTGCGGGAAAGATATGGGTGTGCTTGTGGCTATCCACATGAGAAACAGAGATGCCAGCGGCCTGCACTTTACGGATCTGCGCCGCTATTTCGGCGGCGATCTCCTCTTCTTGCAGACGCCCTCGCCAGGCTGCGGTTACGAAAGATATGAGGCTTTCACGAAACTGATTCGTGTTCCCATTTGGTAAAAGCAGAGTAGGAACTTTCTCGGGCGGAGATACGGGAGGGCCATCCACCAGAACTACATGGCATCCGACACTGAGATTTGGGTTCTCTCCAGCCATCCTGGCTGCCTCGGCGAAGGCCTGCGAGTTCGCCATCAGCGTGGATGAAGTCACAATGCCTCTCCGGTGAGAGTCGGCGATGGCGCGGTTCACGCCTGAGGTCAGGCCGAAGTCATCGGCATTGATAATGAGGCGTCGCACTGCCATGGCTGGCAGTTTAGCAAAAGAAGGCAGCTCGCGTGGCAGTGACGGGAATTCTTAAGCGCTCTGCCCGACTTTTTCCTGCAAGTTTTTCAGTCGCTCAATTTCTTCTGGAGAAAACATGCTTCCCCGGCAGCTTCCTGCGCCGCAAGAACAGGGTGCCGGATCATCCTCTTCGCCGTCGTAAAGATTGTAGTCGTAGGTGATCTCTTCGCCGGGAGCGATGTCGCGGATGGAAATGATCCATACGCGCCCGTCAATTTCATCAGTCTCGCAGTTCGGATCGCAGGAGTGATTGATGAAAGCAGCCATGCCGTGGCCATCAATCACGGTCTTGCCATCTTCCATGCCAAACAGGTAGGTGACCTCACGGTGCTCGTAGCGGTTGTCACCCTCTTCCGGGGAGATGCGCTCGCCGGTATACTCCACCACTTTGGTTTTGGCGGGAATTGGGGCAGTGGCATAGCAGCCAACAGCATGGATGTCTGAGGATCGAAGTATGAGGCCCATGGTTTTGAACTTTCGATTATTCACATTGATGTTGGATCAGGTGTTGTGAAATTTTTCCGGAGAGGGCTGAAATCTTGTTTTTAAGAAAAGGTTCGAAATCAGAGCGGACACCTCGACCGAGACTTTTATTCTCCCGGGCGTGCGCTCGGGCTTTTCCACGCTTCTCCCGAAGGAGCTTGAAAAGCTCGTGCGCCTCTTGCCGCATCTTTTCCAATTCTGAGCAAGCCATAGGATGAGTATACCTGCAAGCCTGCAGAACTTCGTGCCTCTTGTTGTTTGGTACTGGTCTACCGTTTGGGCTGAAACGGCGAGGAATTCGGAGCGCGCTTCCTCCCCGATTGGTAAAATCTTCGCTGGTCCACGTTTTACCAGGACCACGTTAGAAAACAGGAGATCGGAATATGCAAGCTGAACTGGAAAATCGCGAAGAAGTACGGATGTCTCTGTGGAAGCCAGTGTTCTTTATCAGCATAGTGCTGCTCGTACTGGCGCCAGCCTATGCAAAAGGCAAAGCTCCAAAACCGGTAACTGTGAATCTGCAAAATGCCCAAGGTCAGAGCGTTGGCACAGCCACGCTCTCCCAAGCTACTAACGGAGTAAAAATCAAACTTAATTTGCGTGGACTGCCTCCCGGTGAACACGGCATCCACGTCCATCAAAATGCCAAGTGCGAAGGGCCGGATTTCAAATCAGCCGGCGGACACTTCAATCCCGACGGAAAGCATCACGGCTTGCAGAACCCTGATGGGCCGCACGCCGGCGATATTCCTAACTTCACTGTGGACGCCAAGGGCAAGTCGAAGGCTACCGTGATTGCTCCGAATGTGACGCTGGGGGATGACGCTCATTCCGTTTTCACCGGTGGTGGCACGGCGCTCGTGATCCATGCTAAGGCCGATGATGGGAAGACTGATCCTTCAGGAAACTCAGGTGACCGAATCGCCTGCGGCGTGATCACAAAATAGAAGCTGGGTCTTACGATCCTACGAACCGCGCGTACAAGCTGCGGGCGACACCGGTATCGGTTGTTCCTTTGATAATGGCGCGGCCATCGGGGAAGAGAGTCATCTCGTAGGGGTCGCGCCAGAATTTCAGTACAAACTCATTGTGCTTCACCGTGCCGTGAGGCGTCAGCTTGCGGCTCATCTCGGTGAAGTCCACGGGGCGGTGCTGCTCGTGGATCTGCACAGAGTTACGTCCGCATAGAGTAATATGCGGCCGGCCCTCTCCCGCCAGATAAACAAACTCGCGCTGCTGGCAGACCGTGCACTGCTCGCGAGGACGCTCAGCGTTGATCTCCGCGCGTTCATTCGTCCAAGCATCCCAGGAGAGCAGGGTGCGGCGCAGCTTGTCTTTCGCTCCGAGCAGGATTTTGATGGCTTCGGTCGCCTCTATGGACGCCGCCAGATTGACTGCAGAATTTAAAATGCCTGCTGTGTCGCAGGTTTCTACCATTCCAGCAGGCGCCTGGGGGAACATGCACGCCAGGCAAGCGGTCTCGCCGGGAATAATATTCATGGTGAGGCAATAACTGCCCACAGCGGCGGCGTAGATCCAGGGTTTACTTTTGCTCACGGCAAAATCGTTGATCAGATAACGAGTTTCGAAGTTGTCGGTAGCATCGAGCAGCAAATCGGATGCGTCTAACAGAGGTCCGATGTTTTCCGGAGTCAGGTCGGCTACCTCTGGGTACACCTGAATTGCAGAATTGAAGCTGGCTATCTTGCGGGCGGCGGCCAGGGCCTTGGGCAGTGATTCCCGTGCATCGGCCTCGTCAAACAGGCATTGGCGTTGCAGGTTGCTGGACTCAACATAATCGCGGTCAATAATCCGCATTTCACCAATACCGGCGCGCGCCAGCAGGGAAGCAACTGCGGAGCCGGTCGCACCGCATCCAATCACAGCGATTTTCGCGGATGCCAACTTCTGCTGCCCCTCCCGGCCAATGGGGGGGAAGAGCACCTGGCGTGAATAGCGCTCATCAAAGTTATGGTCATGAGACATATTGGTTATGAGACATGTGGCAGCTTCGCGAGTAGACCCGCTAACAATTTATTATAGAAGGTTGGCCTGAAGAGTAACTCCGTCAAAGGTGAAGGAAATATTTAGTTTTTGCGGATAAGTAACAGGGCACGACTCGAGAGTTTTGAAAAGAAGAGGCTTCAGCCGCCAATGCAATCCTGGGGCAGGCCTTGAACTACGAGCTCAGCAACCGGGTGCAACGGCTGTTTGGCGCAAGCCGCATTAAGATAGATCCGCAGGTTGGAGAGCCGGGGACCCCAAATGCGCGGCTTACGGTCGAGCAGGAAGTTTCTGACAAAGTCACGCTCACGTATATCACGAACCTTTCTCAATCGGCGCAGCAGGTGATACAGGTCGAAATTCAAATCAACAAAAACCTTTCGCTGGTCGGACTGCGCGATCAGTATGGAGTCGTAGGATTTGATTTCAGAATTCGCCAGCGTAAACGATAATCAACATAGGCATAGATGGAGGTACGATGGCAGGTGAGACCAATGCCGATCCGTGGCAACTCCCGCGCCTGACCATGGTTGCAACGCAACTGCGGAATCGCGGCATCCGTGATGAACGGGTGCTGGCTGCCATGGAGCGCGTGCCACGCCATCTGTTTGTCCCTGCGGACAAGCTGCGGCAAGCTTACGACGATCAGCCTGTCCCTATCGAAGCTGAGCAAACCATCTCCCAGCCCTACATTGTGGCTGCAATGCTGGAAGCGGTGCACCTGAGTCCTGAAGATATCGTTCTCGAAGTCGGTACCGGCTCGGGATATCAAACTGCACTGTTGGCCGAGTTGGTGGCGCGTGTCTACTCCGTCGAGCGCTACGCACTGCTGGCGAATTCAGCAGAACAACGGTTAAGGGATCTTGGCTACAGCAATGTTGAAATCGCGGTGGGTGACGGCACGCTCGGGCTACCGCAACACGCGCCTTATGATGTCATCGTTGTTGCTGCGGCCGCTCCCCACGTTCCGCAGCCGTTGTTGCAGCAGCTCAAAGAAGGCGGACGGCTTATTGTTCCCGTAGGTAGCCCTGAAAATCAGCAGCTCCAGCTCTTACGCAAGCAGGCAGGCGGATTGCTAACCACGTTGCTCGACGGTTGCCGTTTCGTGCCTCTTATCGGAGCAGAGGGTTACAAAACTTAACAAATTAAAGTGGCATATCTTCATCTAAATAAGTAAGTAAATGCTTACTTCAAGGAAGGTGAACTATGTTTAACCGTAAGACGAGATTTTCTATTGCGTTGCTGATTTTGGCTTTGATTCTTCCCGTGTTCGCGTTGGCCCAGCCAACCGGCGCTGCGAGCGCAGCGGACGCCAGGGACGCGAAGGTACTGCAGAATGTTGAGAAGATGCTGGCTGATCATCCCAGTTTCAAGGATGTGCATCCCTCCGTTGAGGACAGTATTGTTACGCTGCAGGGCTCGGTGGAGAGTTATTACAACAAAGTGCGGCTGCACGACAAGGTGAAAGGCGTGCACGGCGTTGAAGGGGTGCGCAACCAGGTGCAGGTCAACACTGAAGCAATTTCTGATGACAAGCTCCTGAATACGCTGGCCAGTAAGCTCCGTTACGACCGGATAGGGCGCGGCATCATGTTTAACAATCTCACGCTGCAGGTCAACGACGGGCATGTGACCCTCGGCGGAAATGTGCTGAATTACCCCGATCGCGACTCTGCAATTTCTATCGTGGAAAATGCCAGGGGCGTGACTGACGTCACCGACAACATTGAGGTGGCCCCTGTGTCTTTTTTCGACGATGAGCTTCGCATTCGCCTCGCACGCGCGATTTATGGCAGCCCGGTGCTGCAAAGATATGCGCTTGATCCGCAAGCACCTATCCGCATCGTCGTGGAGCAAGGGCATGTGACTTTGTACGGTGCAGTGGATAACAAGCTGGACAGGCAAGTTGCATACATGCAGGCGCGGTCAGTACCAGGCGCGTTCAGCGTGGACAACAAAATTGCGATACCCGGCGACCGAACCAATATGGACCAGGCCCGCTGAATAACGGGGAGTCCTCAGAAAGCACAGCATTTTTGCTGTGCTTTTCTGTTGTAGACCAACCTAGGGTTCAAAGAGCGTTCAATTTTTGTTGACCGCGCAGACTCCAGCTACAATATTGTTGTGCCTCTGCTTCGCGACATTCGCACCACTCTGGAGATGATCAAGTGGGAGCACTCCGTTTTCGCGCTTCCGTTTGCTCTTTGCGGCGCTATGCTTGCGGCTCGAGGATGGCCGGCGGCGTGGCAGCTCTTCTGGATTGTTGTCGCCATGGTGGGCGCGCGCTCGGCTGCCATGGCCTTCAATCGTCTGATAGATGCTGAAATTGACGCTGCCAATCCGCGCACGAGCATGCGCGCCATACCTGCCGGCGCCCTTTCGCGAAAGTTCGTTGCCGTCTTTGTCGTGATCTCAGCCGCTGTTCTCATGCTGGCTGCGTGGCGGCTGAATCGTCTGGCTTTTTACCTTTCTCCTGTGGCGCTGGCTGTAGTTCTCTTGTATTCATTTACCAAACGGTTTACGAGCTGGTCGCATCTGGTGTTGGGTTTCGCTTTGGGAATCGCTCCTGCCGCAGCCTGGATCGCAGTTCGCGGATCACTCGATCCGCGTATCCTGCTGCTTACAGCGGCTGTGACCTTTTGGGTGAGCGGATTTGATGTGCTCTACGCCTGCCAGGATTACGAGTTTGACCGCCAGCGGGGACTGTATTCGATTCCGCGCTTTGCCGGTATCAGCAATGCGCTCTGGATCGCCCGCGTCCTGCATTTCATCATGCTCGGCCTGTTGGCGGCGTTGGTGATGGTCTTTGGATTAGGGAAGTTTTCGCTCGCCGGGGTCCTGGTGGTGGCCGTGTTGCTGATCTACGAGCATTCGCTGGTGCGTGCCAATGATCTCAGCAAACTCAACGCCGCATTTTTCACGATGAACGGCGTTATCTCAGTCGTGTTTTTCCTTTTTATCGCCGCAGATCTGCTCTTGCCTAACCTGGGCGGGCGTTAAGAAGTCGAATATTTAAACCGCAGGTGTTTCTGAGATGTCGCCGTTAGCGCGCCCCGCCGATTGGCTTTTGCTCAAAACTGAGTGATTCCATGCTGCGAATCAAGGTATCCATGTCATCGGAGTTCACAGCCATGAAAGTGAATGTGACTGCGTAATTCGATGACAACATGAAAACCTGGGTTTGATAGAAGACAGGACTGCCAGGCGTGGACTTCGATACCAGATCAACCCGATAGAACTGCTTGCCTGCAAACGTGTACTGCTTATCGGTGTGCAGCACATCAAAGCCGCCCGACGGCCCGGCAAATGTTTTCAGAGCGCCTTCGATAAAAGTCTTCGGGGTGGTGTTCTTCGGCAAAGGGTCGGCGTTAATCGCGATGTAGCGCATATCCGTTCCATCCGATGACGCAGGATTGCCGGTAAACAATGCGTATTGGCTCGCCCCGGAGCTGGAAGACTGGACCGCGGTGCCCTTCCAACCTTCCGGATAACGATAGGAGAATCCGAAATAGCTGTTTACGTAATGCTTCCCGTCAATAACTCCGAAATCGGGGTGAGGTTCAGTCACTTGCGGACCGAGTTCAGCCCGCGGACCGGAGCCCTGAGGCTGGCCGATCAGGGACGAGGCCATTAGTATGATGGCGCAAAATAAAGCAATGACAGAAACACGTTGTACGGACATGAAGAAACCTCATAACTTAATATATGTATGGGTTTTTGATTGCATACTCGCCACCATGTTGGGCGAGATGGGTCGTTTTCAAAGTAGCTCTTACACCCCAGCTATTGAGGTGCTAACTGCTTAAGTACATTCCACTTTCTCATCATTGGACAGTAACGCGAAAGTTACTCTAGTACCATATACTGGTACCAAAGTAACATACGTACCATTATGTGGTACGATGTCGCGAGTTATGAAATTCCTGAAATGAAACGCTTGCGCCTTTTCAGGGGCCGGAAAGCATGCCAGTTTTTGAACGCTGGAATGGGTTTGCCGGTTAAGAGTTGAACACCATGTGCTGATTACTAAATAATTGCTAAATACTTTTTTCACGCGTTATCATCAATAATAGTTAACAGTTCATGATGCACACACGCCAGACCCACGCTTTTCAGACCGACGACATACGCCTGCGTCCTATTGCCGATAAGGTAGTTGCCGGCGAACGGCTCACGCCAGCGGATGCACTCGCGCTCTTTCAATCGTCCGATATTTTGGCCATTGGCTGGATGGCCAACCAGGTGCGCGAACGCATGCACGGTGATGTGACCTACTTCAACGTGAACCGTCACATTAATCCGACGAACGTCTGCGTGGCTGCCTGCCGTCTGTGCGCCTTCGGACGAAAAAAAGATACGCACGGTTCCTACACCATGGCGCTGGAAGAAGCCTGGCAAACGGCGGCATCGGGCTATTCGGAAGCTGTGACGGAGTTCCACATCGTCGGAGGATTGCATCCTGACCTGCCATTCTCGTATTTTCTGGACCTGATTGCCGGACTCAAACAGCGCTTTCCCAAAGTGCATCTCAAGGCGTTCACCATGGTAGAAGTTGCGTATCTGGCCAAGCGAGCGAAGCTTTCAATCCGTGAGACGCTGGAACAATTGAAGATGGCGGGCGTGGATTCGCTGCCTGGCGGCGGCGCAGAGATTTTTGCCCCGCGGGTACGGTCCATCATCTGCGACCATAAGATTGACGGTTCCGAGTGGCTGGAAACCGCGCGCCTCGCGCACCAGATCGGGCTGCGCTCCAACGCGACCATGCTCTACGGCCACGTGGAAAACGATGAAGACCGCGTAGATCATTTGCTCAAGCTGCGTCAGTTGCAGGATGAAACCAGCGGCTTTCAGACTTACATTCCGCTGGCGTTCCATCCTGATAACACACCTTTGCAACACCTGCCAAAAACCACCGGCATGCTGGACATCAAGAACATCGCATTAGGCCGCCTGGTGCTCGATAATTTTCCGCACATCAAGGCCTACTGGCAGATGATGACACCTAAAATCGCGCAGATTGCCTTGCGCTTCGGCGCCGATGACATTGACGGCACCGTGATCGAGGAAAAAATCTACCACGACGCCGGCGCGACGACTCCGCAGGGAATGCGCCGCGAAGAGTTGACCCGGCTTATCCGCGAGGCCGGCCGCGAGCCGGTTGAGCGCGACACCATGTACCACCCTGTTACCCGCACCGAGACGTCGTTTACGGTTGCGGTGTAAGCGTAACCATCTAAATCGGCGTTGACCGCGTTCATCGTTCATTGTTCATCTGCGGCGAAAGGAAATCCTCGTTCTGCACAGCACAAGATTTCAAATTGCAAGAAATTTATCTACCTAGAACCCACTCATAGGTAGATTATTTCTGCTCCCGCTGTTTCTTGCGGGTGTAGAATCACGGCAGATAAGAGGTTCCAGGCACAAATCTCATCCTGCACTGGAAAAACGTTAACGTTCCCAGCGACTTCGATTCCCAACGAGGTTCTAATGAACGTGCATATCAGTTATAAAACCGCTAAGGCCCCCGATGTTGAGCGGGAATTTGCACACCATATCCAAAAATTAGACCGGCGGCTGCTGGTCTTTCGTCCTGACCTGGTGCATCTGCACGGGATTGTAGACCAGGGCAGCTCTTTGCGTGGCGAGACTTCCATCTCGCTCAATTTGCGTTTGCCTTCAGGGCAGCTCGCCTCGCAGCAATCGGGTCCGACGGCGGTGAGGGCCATGAAGGCCGCGTTCAGCGAACTGTTGAAACAACTGACCAAGCACAAAGACCTGCTGCGCGGATTTCACCGCCGCGCGCGCCGAAAAGCAGGGAATGGCCTGGCGAAGCAGATCCCGTTCGAGCAGACGTTTGCTGCAGTGCATCCCCCGCTGGCTTCGGTGGAGGACATCTATTCATTTGTTAACGCGAATTTAGTGAAGATCGAACGGTTTATCGTGCGCGAGATGCGCTATCGCACCAACCAGGCACAGGTGGATTCGGAGGCCGTAGATCCGAAAGAAGTTCTCGATGAAGTCGTGGCTACGGCTTTGGGCGAAGAGGAGAACAAGCCCGAACTTCTTACCCTGGAACGCTGGATGTATCGCCTGGCCATACAAGCAATCAACCGCCTGACGAGCAACGATCCCGAACAGGAGAATGCAGTTCCCCTGGAACGCTCGGAGCGCAAACGCAACGTGACCGGCAGCGACGAGGCCGAAATGCAGTTCCATCAGCCCGACGAAACCCTGCTGGCAGAAAGTGTAATTGCCGACCGCCGCCAGGCCACGCCGGAAGAAATCACGTATTCCGACGAGATGATCAACTTAGTAGAGGTTGCGTTGCTCCGGGCAAAAAAAGAAGACCGGGAAGCGTTCATTCTGTATGCGGTTGAAGGCTTCACACTTGATGAAATTGCTACCACCACGGAACGCAACGGCGAACAAGTGCGCAAATCCATTCACAATGCGCGTACGTATTTGAAGAAGACACTTCATATTCCCAATCCCTTTAAAGACAGGCTGCTGCAACATTCCCGAATTGCGTAATTTGAAGATGATCACTGATGTGTTAGCGGCATCGTGAAAATGGCATAATGTCCCTCTGAATCCTGCAAGGGGGGTTAGTGCCATGAAATTTTCTCGCCGTGATTTTCTTGCTACCGCCGCGTTAACTTCTGCCTCATTGGCGGCGGGCATAGAAAGCGATGCCCAGGAAACCACCACCCACGATCACAAACCGCGTCAGACGATGACCATGGCGGAGCCGGTTGCTTACAAGCGTCCGGTCATTATCTGCAAGCCCACGGGAACGCAGGGGATTGACGCTGCTTACGACATGCTGCGCAACGGACAGGATACGCTTGATGCCGTCCTGCACGTCTGCAAGGTGCAGGAGGATGATCCGAATGACGACTCGGTCGGTCTGGGCGGATTGCCGAATGAAGAGGGTGTGGTGGAGCTTGACGCCTGTTGCATGCACGGTCCTACACGGCGCGCCGGATCGGTGGGCGGTGTACGCAACATCAAAAATGTTTGCCTCGTCGCCAAAGCCGTGATGGAGCACACGGGACACGTCATGCTCGTCGGCGAAGGCGCCGAGCGCTTTGCTGTTGACATGGGCTTTCCCAGAGAAAACCTTCTCACCGAGCACTCGCGCAAGATCTGGTTGCTGTGGAAAGAGACCCACTCTGATAAAGACTGGTGGGGACCAGGCGTGGCCGATCCAAGCTGGAAGCCTCCGATTCAAACTCCACGGTCAAGATATGTTCCCCGATCGGGAAAAGATGTGGAAGCAGCTATCCACGAGCTGGAGCCTCTGGCCGCCGCCATTGGCATTGAGCCGGAATTTCGCCGCGGCGCCATCGAGCGCGTGCTCTTTCCGCCAACCGGCACGATTCACGTCTCCGCGGTGAACGAAAAGGGAGAGATGTCGGGTGCGACCACCACCAGCGGTCTGGCATGGAAGCTTGCTGGACGCCTGGGCGACTCACCCATCATCGGCGCGGGATGCTACACCGATCAGGATGTGGGCTCCGCGGGCGCTACTGGCAGCGGCGAGGAGAACATCAAGGTCGCAGGTGCGCATACTATCGTGGAAAACATGCGCAAGGGAATGTCGCCACAGGAGGCGGGCATGGAGACGCTCCGCCGCATCGCCCGCAACCACAATAACGATATGAACCGCTTGCGTTACCTCGACATGGTCTATTACATTCTGCGCAAAGATGGGGCTTATGCCGGCGTTGCTCTGTGGAGCGGACCGCCAGATCATCCGCGCAGCTTCGCGGTGCACGATGGAACCAAGCGCATCGAGAAGTGCGCATATCTGTTTGAAGGTGCTTCCATTGATTGGCCGCCGATTCCCAAGCTGCCTGAAAATTGATGTGGCGCTTCAACGCCGGCTCACCATCCCAGGACGTAGGCAAAAATCAACGGCGCAACAATGGTGGCGTCTGACTCGATGATGAACTTCGGCGTGTCTATTCCCAACTTGCCCCACGTGATTTTTTCGTTGGGGACCGCGCCGGAATATGAGCCATAACTGGTGGTGGAGTCGCTGATCTGGCAGAAATATGCCCATAGCGGAACATTGTTGCGTTGCAAATCCTGATGCAGCATGGGAACGACGCAAATAGGGAAGTCGCCGGCGATTCCGCCGCCAATCTGGAAGAAGCCCAGCGGGGTTTTGGCTGTGGTCTCGGTGTACCATTCGGCAAGTTCCATCATGTACTCGATTCCTGTCCTGACCGTGTGGACTTTTTTTACATCGCCGCTGATGCAGTGGCCGGCGTACATATTTCCGAGGGTAGCGTCCTCCCATCCGGGGACGAACATAGGCAGATTTTTTTCTGCTGCCGCCATCAGCCAACTGTTCTTAGGATCAATCTGGTAGGAATCCTTGAGCTTGCAGGCCCGCAAGATCTTATACATAAACTCGTGAGGGAAGTAGCGTTCGTTCTTCTTATCTGCCGCCACCCACTCTTCCAGTACCACGCTTTCGATGCGGCGCATGGCCTCCATCTCTGGGATGCACGTATCTGTTACACGGTTCATGTGCCGGGCGAGCAGTGCGGCTTCGTCCTTCGGGGTCAGATCACGGTAATGGGGGACGCGCTCGTAGAAATTGTGGGCCACGAGATTGAAGACGTCCTCCTCGAGGTTGGCGCCGGTACAACAGATGCCGTGGACTTTATCCTGGCGGATCATCTCGGCCAAAGATATCCCCAACTCGGCCGTGCTCATGGCCCCGGCAATGGTTACAAACATCTTGCCGCCCTTTTCCAGGAGCTGGATATAGCCTTTGGCGGCATCCATCATCGCCGCCGCGTTGAAGTGCCGGTAGTGCCGTTGCATGAACTCGGTGATAGGACCCATTACAGCTCCGTTCAGATGAAGTTGTTAAACCTCACAAGATATCATGAATGAAAAAAACTCTCACCTAGAGACGAACAATATGGAGACGGTTCTCTGAGTGAAAGCTCGAACTTGCCGAGAATTACATTGCGAAATTGGGTTCAGAACGCGTCAGAGCCGGTGATGTTCGCACCGATGATCAACGCGTGGATGTCATGCGTACCCTCATAGGTCTTGACCGATTCCAGGTTCATCATGTGGCGCATCACAGGGTAGTCATCGGTGATGCCATTGGCCCCGAGGATGTCGCGGGCCATGCGGGCGCACTCCAGGGCCATCCAGACGTTGTTGCGCTTGGCCATGGAGATATGTTGGTGCTGGACCTTTTCTGCGTCTTTCAAACGGCCAACCTGTAACGCCAGAAGCTGGGCCTTGGTGATCTCGCTGATCATCCAGACTAATTTTTCCTGGACCAACTGGTGCGAGGCGATGGGCTGATCGCGGAACTGCTTACGGACCTGGGAATATTGCAATGCGGCGTCATAGCAGGCCATGGCTGCGCCGATTGCGCCCCAGGAGATTCCGTAACGCGCCTGGTTGAGGCACATAAGCGGCGACTTCAGCCCGCCCGAGCCGAGTAAAAGATTGGACGCGGGTATGTGCACATCCTGCAGCGCCAGTCCTGAGGTCACCGACGCGCGCAGCGACCACTTGCCGTGGACATCGGTGGCTTTGAATCCGGGCCGGTCGGTCTCGACGAGAAAGCCGCGGACTTTGTCTCCCTCATCTTCGACTTTGGCCCAGATGACGGCAACATCGGCGATGCTGCCGGAGGTGATCCACATCTTCTCGCCGTTCAGGGTGTACTCGTTGCCCGATTTTTTGGCGCGGGTGAGCATGCCACCGGGGTTGGAGCCGAAGCCGGGCTCGGTCAACCCGAAGCATCCGATCTTTTCGCCCTTTTGCAGAGCTGGCAGCCACTTCTGTTTTTGTTCTTCGCTGCCAAACGCGTAGATGGGATACATCACCAGCGCCGACTGCACGCTCACGAATGAGCGTACGCCGCTGTCGCCGCGCTCCAGCTCCTGCATCACCAGGCCGTATTCGACGTTGCTCATGCCGGCGCAGCCGTAGCCCTTAAGGCTGGCGCCAAAGAATCCCAACTCGCCGAAGGGTTTCACCAGCTCGCGCGGGAAGCGGCCTTCACGGTTGCACGGTTCGATGATCGGGATGAGGTTCTCTTCGATGAACTTGCGGGTCGTGTCGCGCACCAAGCGCTCGTCGTCGTTGAGCAGGGAGTCGAACTCGATGAAGTCCACTCCCTTGAATTTCACGGGCATAGTCCGTCCTTACGGTTGGGCATCCAGGGGAAGTGCTTACAGTTTTTCGAAAAATTCGCAGCCGGAGCAGGAAATATAGATTCCACCTGAGATGCTACGCTCACGGTCCTTCATGCGTTTTACGATGCGGGTGGGCTTGCCGCACTTGGGACAATCGGTGCTCTTGCTGGTATCCATGACCTTTTTGCGGTCGGCTGTCTTGGCAATCTTTGCCATGTGTCAATCTCCTAAAATAATTTCGGATTTGCGGCAGCGGTGCTTGGGCGCGAATGCAACCGTGGATGGCCCGCTGGGAGGGATTCTGGAAAAAATCTCTGCTCACCTCGCCGCAGATCCAGTTTACATGAGAAGAGCAGGGATTGTCGTGGGCTTGCGTAGGTGTGACTTATTTCCGCTTCGAGCGTCAGTTGTCATGAGGCCTGAGTTTCCGGTAGTGTAGAAGCAATCCCTCAAAGAAGGTCATATTCAATATTCAGGAGAAAAGGTAATGAAAAAGATCATGGGCATGATGCTGTTAATGGCGCTGGTGGGGGGCTTGGCCTTCGCCGGGGATCCCGATAAAGCAAAAACTCAGACCATCACAGGCTATCTGGTGGATGTGGCTTGCGCTGCCGATAATGCGTCCCATCCGGAGCCGGGCTTTGCGGCCAAGCACGATAAAGGCTGCTTGCAGATGGCAGAGTGCGTACAAAGCGGCTATGCCATTTTGACCGACGATAACAAAGTCATTAAATTGGACAAACAATCCAACGAAACCGCCAAGAAGCTCATCGCTGATACCGACAAAAAAGACAACTGGAAGATCAGCGCCACCGGCACATTGAATGGAAACCTCTTCGCTGCACAATCGCTTAAATTGCAGTAAGGGAATTACGGTACGTGGGCGCAAAATGCCCACACCGGCTACTGGGGCGCCAGTTCGGGCGCCCTTTGACTTTTTAGCGCGGACTCGATTTCATGAACGATCTCCCGGGCAGCCTGGGCCGGGTTTTTGGCCTCGGTAATGGGTCTCCCAACGACGATATAGCTGGCGCCGGAGTTAATCGCGGCTGAGGGCGTAGCTACTCGTGCCTGGTCGTCGTCGGCCGAGCCTGCTGGGCGAATCCCAGGGGTGACGATAGCAAATCCTGCTCCCAGCTCCTGGCGTAACGCTTTGACTTCGGCGACGGAGCTTACTACGCCTCCGCAGCCGGCGGCCAGCGCCAGAGAGGCCAGCCGTAAGACGTTATCGGTGGTTTTCCCAGAAAAACCGACTTCCTGGACGTCCTGATCTGTGAAGCTAGTGAGCACAGTAACGGCCAACACCAAGGGCGGGTGGGTGGCCGAAGTGGCGGCTTTGACGGCCGCGTTTAGCATCCTGCTTCCCCCGGAGGCATGGATAGTGAGCATACTTACACCCAAGGCTGAAGCCGAGCTAACGGCTGCGGCCACGGTGTGGGGGATGTCATGAAATTTGAGGTCGAGGAAGACCTTTTTGCCGGAAGCGACCAGATCGCGGACAATTTCAGGTCCAACGGCGGTAAACAGTTGTTTGCCGACCTTGAACAGACCGGCTGATTCCCCGACTGACTGGACAATTTTTGTGGCCTCGGATGTTGTTGAGACATCCAAGGCCACAATTAACCGTTCGCGCGGGAGGGACATTAGTTTTCAAAACCCTTGGGTTTCAGTCTAACCCAGCCCAGAAGGGAATGGAATCAGTTTAGTTGGTTCAGATTAAGGGCGTAAGCCACGGCTTCCGGCTTAAGCAGGTCCAGACGGACCTTTTCTACCCCTCGGGCCCGTAAATCCAGGAGGGTGGCAGCCTCAAAGGAGAGGTCAATGATGCGGGATTCAGGTACCGGTCCGCGGTCGTTGATTCTTACGATCACCGACCTGCTATTGCGGACGTTCGTAACCTTAACCCAGGTTCCCAGCGGCAGGTGGCGATGAGCGGCAGTCAGGGTAAACATATCAAAGGGTTCGCCGCTGGCTGTAGTTCTTCCGTGGAACTGGCGGCCATACCAGGATGCTTTGCCGATCTCATAGGCTTTTGCCGGTTTTAAATTGGGTTTGTATGGTAAACGGGGCGTTGTTGGCCCGGTTTCTATGGAAGTGGCCTTCACATTTGCAATCTTTGGTTGTGACTCAGAACTGGCCGGTGATGCTGCTTCCACGGTGGCGATCAATAGAACGACCGTCATCATGTAGGTCAGTAGTTGTCTCATTCAAATATACCTCATCGATAGTTAGTTATCCTCCCCAGGAACTAAGTTGCCTTAATTATAAGAAAGAAAAGGAGATCTGGTCAATTGGGGTTACCAATTGTGTAACACAGGAAGTTGCGTTTTTGACACAGTGGTGAGTTGGAGCGTTACCAATGGACATGAACCTCAAGTGCGGCTGCAAGAAAGCACTGCTTACCGCGGATTTCACGGATTTGCGCGGATTTAGAAGATCTCAAGGGGACTTTGGCCTAACATGAGCTCTCGAGCCAGAAAATTTGGCAAAAAGCAAAACCCGACTGCAGATTGATGTAGATGAGCTCCGCTTCATTCTTGCTCCCAAAGAATTAGCTACTGCCACAGGGGCGTAAGGGGAAGCAACTGGGCACCTGCGGCTTCTTTAGCCCGGAGCCGGTTCTGCCCTCTTCCGCTTTCGGATCCTCGTATCCGCGACGCCTGGCACAGCCGGACGGCTGTGCCACACCAGCCTTGCCCCAATTTTGTGCTTGCATTCTGGTGGCGTTGCGTTAGATTGAAAAAAATGGCCAACTCCCAGCCTGTTGTACTCAGCATCGCCGGCTACGATCCATCCTCGGGTGCAGGCGTAACGGCCGATATTAAGACTCTGGCTGCTCACGGCTGCTATGGCGTGAGCTGCATAACTGCCCTTACAGTGCAATCAACGACCGGTGTGACCCAAGTGCAAGCGGTCTCGGGCAAGCTGGTAGCGGATACCCTGTACGAGTTGGCCAAGGACTTCCAGATTTCAGCAGTCCGCATAGGCATGCTGGGCTCAGCCGAGGTCGTGGAAGCGGTAGCTGAGGGGCTTAAGAAAGCCAACTTTCCGAATATTGTGCTCGACCCGATCTTCAAGTCGTCATCGGGGGCAACCCTGCTGGATAAGAAAGGGATAGATGTGCTTCGGCAAAAGCTGGTGTCTCTTTCGACGGTCATTACGCCTAATGCTGATGAAGCCATCGCCCTGACCGGCCTTCCGGTGAGCAATCTGCCGGAAATGAAGGCCGCCGCCTCCAAACTGCACGAATTAGGGGCAAAAAACGTGGTGGTGACCGGGGGCGATATGTCCAGCGCAACCAGGGAGAAGGCCATTGACCTGCTCAGCATGCAGACCGAAGCCGGCTGTGTGCAGGAAGAGTTTTCGTCGGAGCGGGTAAAGTCAAAATCTACCCATGGGACAGGCTGTGCTTTTGCCACAGCGCTGGCGGCCAACCTTGCCTTGGGGAGGCAGTTGAGCGATGCGGTGGTATTGGCCAAGGCTTTTGTAAAGAAAGCGATTTCCCAAGCGCATCCTTTAGGTAGGGGGGTTGGACCGCTGAATCACCTCTACCGACTGGAAGAGACCCCCAGAGTACAGCAAGAAAGCCTGCACCATGCGCTGAAAGACCATTGATCGGGTATTAACCACTTGGTAAGACATAAAAGTGGTCAATACAGGACAGACGCTGAGAGCATTGATCGAATATGACTCCTGCAACAGGGTTAGGTTGAGGTTAAAAAAAGGGTCATGCGCAACTCTAGCGACAGGCCGGTTATGTTCCGACGCGCTTGCATTATTGTCCTAAGCCTAATTGCTTCCCACTATTGCATTGCCCGCGACCTTTCTTCTGCCAGCTTGCGTATTACCGCTTTTGACGAATCGAATGCGGCTGTTACGAAGGCGCAAATCCAACTCTGGTTTCAAGGTAAGAGCGTCAACACTACGACAACCAATACCCAAGGTGAGGCCGAATTCCTGAACCTGCCGCCCGGCAGCTACAAAGTAGTTATATCCAGGCAGGGGTTTGAAACCATCATCCGGCAGGACATCATGGTCAATGCGGGACAGACGATGAAGTTAACTCTGGTCCTGAAGGTTGCGACCGTAAAGCAAGAAGTCAACGTTGCCGGGACTACAGACTCTCCTGTGGCGCAAAGCTCATCGGTGGGAACCCAACTTCCGCGCGATCAAGTGAAGGAAATACCGGGCAGACCGGTCACGATCATAGACGCGCTGCCGCTGGTCCCAGGCGTGGTGCGTGCGCCGAACGGGACGGTCCTCATTTACGGCAGCAATGAACATCACAGCGGGTTTGTGGTGAATTCAGCAAACGTGACCGATCCTGTGACAGGCCAGTTCCAACCCACAGTGCCCATCGATAGCGTGGATACGGTCACCGTATATAAAACACCCTATCTAGCCCAGTACGGCGGTTTTACATCGGGAATTGTCTCCGTGGATACGCGCCGCGGCGGTGATAAGTGGCATTACGAGCTTAACGATCCTTTCCCGGAGTTTCGCGTCCGCAGTGCGCATATAGTAGGACTGCGAGAAATAACCCCGCGGGTCAACTTCAACGGTCCTCTGATTGCGAACCGGCTGTACTTCGCCGATGCCGGGGAGTACGTGCTGCGAAAGCAAGCGGTAAGGAGCCTGCAGTATCCATTCAACGAGATGAAAGAACAATCGTTTAACTCGTTCACTCAGCTTGATTACCTGGTTTCTCCCAAGCACATTTTGACCGGGACTTTTCATCTAGCGCCCGTGAAGAGACAATTCGTCAATCTGGATTTTTTCAACCCGCAACCGGTAACACCAGATTTTGTTTTCCAGGGCGATACCACGAGCTTGTTAGACCGTCTCACAGTAAATGGCGGCGTGCTGCAGAGCACACTATCCCTGAACCGCGTTGATGCCAGCGTGCTGCCGCGGGGAGAAGCGGCGATGAACCTTGCCCCTATAGGAAATTCAGGCAACTACTTCAATGAACAACACCGGCGTGCATCCAGAGTGGAGTGGAGAGAGAACTTTTTTCTATCGCCGATGCAATGGGCAGGCACGCACAATTTCCAGTTTGGGACTACGTTGAGCCATACCCAGTTCCGCGCTTCGATCGAAGACAAGCCAGTCAATATTTTGAACACAAGTGGACAACGATTGAGACAGATCGAATTCACGAATACTCAGCCTATACGGCGGCAAGATGACGAAGTCGCAGCCTTTGGACAGGACCATTGGCAGGTTGGGCGAAAGCTAGCCTTGGATGCAGGGATCCGCATGGAGCGTCAAGATCTCAGCCGAACGCTTCGGCTCGCACCGCGTGTGGGGTTCGCATTTAAACCCTGGGCCAGTGATTCCACAGTCGTACGAGGGGGCTATGGCATCTTCTATGACACGGTTCCATTGAATATCTTCTCATTTAATCAGTTTCCCGAAGAGATCATCACCACGTATGACCTGAACTCCCCGGCCAACAGTCAACGCCGCCGTTATGGGCGCCTCACCCGGCCAGTACGTGGGCACAGCAAGACCTCTGTTCTCAGGGTACTTAACGATGCCGGGGGCAGATTCTCTCCGTCGAGTGCTGCGTGGAACATTGAAATCGAACATGCTATTTCGAATTCATTCCATATTCGAGCCAACTATCTGCAGAGCGAATCGGATGGACTATTTGTTATCAATCGAGAGGTCATTCAAGGAGGAGACTTCCTTGTACTTCGCGACACTGGCAAGTCGTTCTATCACCAACTGGAGTTGGGTGCGCATTTTACCTGGAAGCAGGGTGACATATCCGGTTCCTATGTCCGAAGCCACACGGCGGGCGATCTGAATGAGTTCGACAACTTCCTGGGCAATTTCCCGCTGCCTATCGTGTCGGCAAATAGATTCTCGGCGCTGCCAGGGGACATACCAAATCGCATACTGGTGTGGAGCCAGTTCAAGCTCCCCTTGAAAATGCATATTACTCCGCTGGTGGAGTACCGTAGCGGCTTCCCCTACCAGGTACGAGACGTGATGCAAAATTACGTTGCCCAGACCCATGAGACGCGTTTTCCCAGTTACTTTTCATTGGACGCGAGAATTGCCAAAGAGTTTAAGGTGATGAAGAACCATGCCCTGGAAGGCTCGGTCAGCATCACCAATATCACCAATCACTTCAATCCACTCGCGGTGCATTCGAACACGGCTGACCCACAGTTCGGGAGATTCTTTGCCTATTACGACCGCCGAGCGCGGATAGACCTCAATGTAAAGTTTTAAAAAAAGCAGTTTGGAGCTTCAATCCAATCAACCACAAAAATGCTTCAAGGGAAATCCTGAGACCGATGGAAAGAAAAAGCGCTGACTCTCAAAGAGTCAGCGCTTTTTGATGTCAGCCTTCAGGTTTAGGAGTTTGGGCTTTTCTTAAGCAAGATGCCGGCAACGAAAGCGGCCACTGCAGCCATGAGCCACTCGATGCGCCAGAGCTGGATCGCCTGCCAATCGGAGAAAGTTTTAACATCCGAGTAAATAATGGCAACGAGAAGAGTTGCCAGAATGCAAAGCACTCCTGCGCTAAAGGCCACAAAAGAAGCGGTGTTCAAGTTCAGGGACTGCCTCATACGATCAAGTGACTGCCGCATATGAGCAAAATCGAGAGCCCGGGAAGCTTTTTGTGACCAACTCGCATGGCTGGCCTGCACTTTGGGGTTGCGGTCTGTTCCGCAGCTATGGCAATAGCGCGCACCCATCACGAACTCTGAATTACAGCGAGTACATATTTCTGTTGTGGTATCAGCAGCGCTCTTATGCAATTGATCCACCGGCGGACGCCAGAATTCCGCACGGACTGCCGGATTTCTCATGACCTGTGACATTTAGAATTTCTCCCGTTGCCCTCATATAAAGGCAAATGAGAGGCCAAACTGCACCGTTTCTAAGTCATGTGTTACCAGTAACTTATGACAGCCACTGCGATTCTGAATTTCGGATTGCGAGAAATAATTACCTGGGTCGCCGGGGCATGCAAACTACCTTGGGATTGGGGGGCAGGTTGCTCCAAAACTGAAGCAGCACCATATCAGAAGGCTGCAACAAAACATTGAGCGGACGAGGCGCGCCATCGTTGAAGACGTTTTCATCCAGTATCATGTGTAAACGGAGAAGCGAGATACCGAGAGCTTTGGCCGCCTCTTCTTCCGTATAATTTTTTTTAAACGGTTGATTGGAATTTTTCATAAAGTGGCGATTGCTGAATTGCTGTATAAAATCCTCCGGATGGAAAGCAGGTTTTATCTTTTCGGGCTCTACCGCGACATCGGGTAAACTGCCCAGAGAATCTCCCCATGACACCTTACATGTTAGCCGGGCGGTATCGTAGCAGTTACTCCGTATTTCTACTGTTTTTTCTGATTTTGGCTTCTATTACTCCTGCGGAAGGCCAAAAAGATGAGGAAAAACCAGCAACCACGCACGTCACCGAGCAGAATGACGCGCTTACACGAAGCGGCTTCGATCATCGCTACCAGCTCGATTACGACACCGCTATCCATGACTTTGAATTGGCCGAGCAGGCGCACCCGGATGATCCTTTTGCAGTGAACCATCTGTTGGCCGCAATTTTTTTCCGCGAACTTTACCGCGGTGGAGCGCTGGATACCGGTCTTTATTCCAATAACAGCTTCCTGAACAAAAAGCGGATTCATCCTGATCCCCAGAATACCGCCCGGATCCAGGAGCTTACGCAAAAAGCGCTGAAGCTGGCCGATGCAAGCATCAAAGCGAATCCTAACGATGCCGATGCTTACTACGCCCGGGGAGTGACGCATGGCTTGCAATCCACGTACATCGCGCTGGTGGATAAATCCTGGTTCGCGGCGCTGGGCAGCGCCAAAGATGCGCGCCACGATCACGAAAAAGTCCTGGAGCTGAACCCGAACTACAATGACGCCAAGCTTATTGTCGGCATGCATTCTTATATCGTAGGCAGCTTGCCCTGGGCGGCGCGTATTCTGGCCCACATGGTGGGGGAAAGCGGAAACAAAATCACGGGCATCAAGCAACTTTATGCCGCCGCCGATGGAGGCGGAGAGGCGACGATAGACGCCAAGACCATACTCTCGTTGTTTTTGCGCCGCGAGCAGCGCTTTGATGAGGCACTCAAGGTACAGCGCTCGCTGGCGAAGGCGTATCCGGGGAATTTTTTGTTTGCGCTGGAGGAAGCCAATATCCTCAAAGATGCCGGCCGTGGCGCCGAGTCAATTGCTACCTACCAGCGCGTTTTGGAAAATGCGAAGAAGAATCAATACCACGAACCCCACCTGGAGTTTTTGTATTACGGCTTGGGGGAGGCCTTGCGCGGCCAGCATCAGGTTGATGCTGCGGCTGAGGCGTATGAAGGCGTTTTAAGCCTGCCGCATCCTGATCCCGATTTGCGCGCGCGCGCGGCACTGAGTGCGGGAGAAATGTACGACCTGCTGCAAAAGCGCGATCTGGCGCTGCAGAAATATCAAGACGTCATCGCTCAAAATGGGGATTCGGAGATGGCCAACACAGCCCGCAAGTATCTGAAAAACCCCTATCGCGTCGAATAAAAAAAATGCCAAGTGTGAAACCTTTTCCAGGGTGAAAACGTATTACTCATGAAAGGGGGCAAACAAAGACATGTACTGTAACTATTGCGGTAAGGTGATACCGGAAGATGCAACTATCTGCGTGCATTGCAACAAAAGTGTGGGCACAGCTCCGGCGCGTAAACACTTGATCCGCCCGCGCACAGGACGCAAAATTGCCGGGGTTGCGCTGGCGTTTGCCGAATACTTCGACCTGGATGTCTCGCTTATACGGGTGATTTGGCTGTTGGTGGCGATCTTCGGAGGAACCGGGATCGTGGCATATCTGGTGTGTTGGATCGTGATTCCATCCGAACCCGAAATACAAACTTCTGAGGCACAGGCTGCTGCTACAACCAGTTCTCCGGTGGGCAGTTCTTCTATCACAGCGACGTAAGTTCGAGCATGGCATAGAATATCTGCTTCGGAAACGACTATGCCCGAGCAGATTCATTCTGAAGACGCCAAGATTTTCTATGACACGCTGGGAGAAGGGCCGCCGCTGGTTTTGCTGCATCCTTTTCCTACAAACCATGATTTCTGGAGTCCGGTAGCGCCACAGCTTGCTGCGCGCTACCGGTTAATTCTGCCTGATCTGCGCTGCCATGGCGACTCCGAGCCTGGCACAGGTCCGGCGACGATGGAAAAACACGTAGCCGACCTGCAACGCATTCTGGATGCTGAACATATTCAGCGCGCCTACTTTGCCGGTGTTTCTATCGGGGGATACATCACTTTTGAATTTTGGCGGCGGCATCGGGAACGGATGCAGGCGTTGATTTTATGCGACACCCGCGCCCAGGCGGATACCGATGAAGGCCGTCAGACCAGGCTAAAAGCGGCTGAAGAAGTTGAGCACTCGGGGCCGGATGGCTACATTGAAGGCATGGTTCCAAAACTATTGGGAGAGACCACGCGCCGCAACCGGCTGGACCGGGTGAGTGAAGCTCGACGAATGATGGGGCGTATGACCGGGGCCGGTATCACTGCTGCCTTGCGGGGCATGGCCGCGAGGCCGGATTCGATTCCTACGCTGAAGACCATTAACGTTCCAACTTTGGTCATGGTGGGTAATGAAGATACGCTCACGCCCCCGGCTGATGCGGAATTAATGCATCGCGAAATTCGCGGCAGCGAGCTTGCCACGGTTCCTGCTGCTGGTCACTACGCTCCTTTTGAGCAGCCTGAGGCCGCGGTCCAGATCATGCGTGGATTTCTAGATAAGTTTTTTCGCCGCGGATAAACGCGGATTAACGAGGATCAGGAGATTGGCGGCAATGGTGCGTATTTTGCTTAGTACACCTGCAGAACACCACAAAGATCAAAAAGAAAAGTATGATAGATAGAGAAGCATAAAAGCCAAAGGCAATACTTTATCCGTATCTCTCGACATGACAAAAAACATAACCATGATTGACCAAAATAACGTGGTGGTCCGGCCAGCCAGAAATGTTCAAGGCATGGTGCGGCTGCCCGGTGACAAATCTATTTCGCACCGCTATGCCATGCTTGCAGGGCTGGCCAAGGGAAAAACCATCCTGGAAAATTTTTCCACCGGCGCGGATTGCGCCAGCACGCTGGGCTGCATGCAGGCGCTGGGATGCAAAGTCGTAAAAACAGGGAACACGGTGGAGATTGAAGGGCTGGGGGCGGAGTTGCAAGCCCCGCAAGTCCCGCTGGACTGTGGAAACTCAGGCTCTACTATACGCATGCTGTCAGGCATTCTGGCGGGGCAGAATTTTACCGCGGAGATGCAGGGCGATGAATCGCTCTCGCGGCGACCGATGGCGCGTGTCATCCGCCCGTTGACCATGATGGGGGCGAAATTCTCTTCTGCGGAAGGTGAGCGCCCGCCGTTGCGTATTATGGGTGCGAACGGCGCTTTGCGCGCGATTGATTACAAGACGCCGGTGGCCAGTGCGCAGGTCAAATCGTGCGTCCTGTTTGCCGGTCTTCTCGCCCAGGGCACAACGTCGGTTGAAGAATCAGTGCGCACGCGTGATCATGGCGAGCTGGCGTTGCGGGCTTTTGGCGCCGAGGTGCAACAAGAAAAGAACCGCAGCAGCATTCGCGGCCGGCAGGAGTTGCATGCCATCAAAGCCAACGTTCCAGGAGATATTTCTTCCGCATCATTTTTTATGTGCGCCGCCGCATTGTTTCCAGAGTCGAACCTGGTGCTGGAGAACGTTGGCCTGAATCCGACCCGCTCCTCGTTGCTCGATGTGCTGACCGCTTTGGGGGCGCGCGTGCGAATGCTCGATTTGAACGAAGCGAACTACGAGGTAACGGGTTCAGTCAAGGTGGAAGCAGGCCTGCTGAAAGGGACAACCGTCTCCGGCGGGCAATCAGCCGCCCTGATTGACGAGCTGCCTGTGCTGGCGGCCATAGCTCCTTATACGCAAGAGGGGGTTGAGATCCGCGATGCCGGCGAGTTGCGGGTGAAAGAGTCAGACCGTATTGCCACGGTGGCGCAAGGTCTGCGCGCCATGGGGGCCAAAGTGGAAGAGCTGTCTGATGGTTTGCGTGTGCCCGGAAAACAAAAACTGCATGGAGCGGAAATTGATTCGCACGGCGACCATCGCATTGCCATGGCTTTTAGCATCGCTGCTCTGCGCGCGGAGGGCGAAACCCACATCTTGGGAGCCGACGCGGCGCGCATCTCATTCCCTGAATTTTTCAATATGTTGAGCGCGATTACTGAATCGTAATAAGGTTGAGTATTCGCTTCTGACAAAGGGAAGCATGAGCCATACAAAAAGGCGGTCTGCCAAGGGCGCCTTTTAGCGCAACATTTTATGCTTTGAGTTACTTCAATGAAGCATGGAAAATCGCTAGATTACTCTTATCTGATCCGATAAATAAAAACTGATTTGGAGTGTGGCAGGCAAGCACAGTGCCTGGTTCGGCTTCAACGCTGTAACGTCCTATCACAGCGCCGGTGGAAGCATTCACTGTAACGATCGCCATATTATGGTGCTCCATTCCGCGAAAAATCTCGCGAAACGAGATGGCGAGCCGGTCTTTGGCAAGACCCATAGATGAAAAACTCATTCGTGGTTCCGGAGGATTGACCGGGAACGAGCGAACAGTTTGGCCAGAAGGGTCAAGTACATAGATGACAACCGGATTGGAACGCAAAGCTAGATAGACATAGCCGTTTACGTCGGTTTGGGCATCGCCTTCGAGCACAGGAAGAAAGGGCATCTCTTTTGTCGGGTCATTTTTTGCGGTGTAGTTCTTCTGTGCCGGCGCCGGGTTCGATGGATCGTCGCTCTGCAAGCTAATGCGACGAACCATGTGACCATGGTCGTCAAACAGAGCCAAGAATAGCCGGGGTGGCTGGCGCTCCTGACGCTGGCTGGGTGTTTGCGGTTCGGTTCCACTGACGAGAAAAGATTTGTCACTCAGCGCGGTCAGATGGGCGACCCAGAATTGCTGGTCCAGCTTCGCTTTCCATCGGATATTGCTGTCCCTGGAGAACGCGACAATGAACACATCCTCTTTTACCTGGACCGGCTGATACAAATTCCCATTCGGCAGAAGAGAGAAGTCGTAGGAAGCACCCTGCGACAGAGTTGGGTCGGAGTCGAGGCTGTACTTCAGCGTCCCGCCCTTGCCGTCAACCCGGGTGATCGGAACTCTGCGGTCGTCGGATTGATAGCCCCTGAAATAAACATTGCCATCAGCATCGCAGCGCGCAGGTTGATAGATGGGGCGATTGGATTCGGTAGGGATGACAACTTTTTCTTCAGGATGTAGGACCGTCATGTTATCGGCGTGCATGCCCATGTGATCGGGAGCGTCCTGGGGAAATAAGGGACACGCAAGAAAGACCAGAGCGAGTGTGATGAAGTTTGTTTTCATTTCTAATTGGGGCACAGCCGAGGCCGTGCCCCTTCAAAACACCGCACAGAAATTATCCCGACGTTACGGTGCCAGCGTAATGGCCAACACAACCACGTTGCGATTGCCGGGCAATGTGATGCTGCTTACAGTCTTGCTGTTGTTGAGACCCAAGGAATAGCCGTACAGCAGGAAGGTTCGGTTATCTTTTTTACCCTTACTGGTATCGCGATAAGCCATGGTGACTGCCTTCGATTCACCGGGGAAGTTCTGCGGCCTGAACCAATCACTCAGACTCTGGCTGATAGTCGAGGTCGTGCCATCGGTATAAGTAACGACAAAGACCTGTGACGCCTGATTTCCGTTGACGCCCGCCGCCAGCATCTTCAGGGTAGAGAATTGGCCAGCCGGCAAAGCAATAGTCTTGCTATTTACAACGTCGAGTGCACTAGCAGGTCCAAGGTTGAATTTGGTGCCATTAATGGTCTGGGTAGCACCAAGCAACTTGCCTGAGTAGGCGAAGCCGCTTCCATCCAGACCACCGGTGGAGAAAGATTTGCCGTCGGTAGCGATGCCGGTGGATATGTTGAACACAGGAGAAAGGTTAACCTGCACCGGTACTGCATTCGGCGACTTTACCGTGAGTGCAATCGTGGTCGTATGCGTCAAGCTGCCGGATACGCCGGTGATGGTTATTGTGGAAGTTCCGGTGGCGGTGGTGCTGGTGGTTGAAAGGGTCAGCGTGCTGGCTCCGCTTGTGCTGGCAGGATTGAACGACGCCGTAACACCATTGGGCACGCCCGATGCAGACAAGCTGACACTCCCGCTGAAACCGTTCAGCGGATTGACGGTAATCGTGCTGCTGCCACTTGCGCCCTGGGTAACGCTCAGGCTGTTGGGCGAAGCTGAAAGCAAGTAGTCTGGCGCAGAAGAAGCGCCGGCAGGGCCGAAGACTTGAAACTCGTAGATGCGCGATGCCGTGTCGCTGGTCCGGGTGGGTGTAGTGATGTTCAAACGAACAAAGCGGGCAGCAGTCGGCGTGATGCTGTGGGTGGAGATGCTCTGAATGTTGCCGGTCACATCCGCGGCTGTAGTAAAGTTCGTGCCGTCAGTGCTGACCTGGATATTGTAGGCTTGCGAGTTCAGATCGAATGTCGGTTCGCTGTTCGAATTCAGCGATCCACCTTCGCCTCCAGCACCGGCATGCAGCACGACGAACTGATTGACGACGAAGTTGGCCCCCAGATCAACCTGCAGGAAACTGGGCGTAACCAGCGAACACCATTTGTCGCTGTTGCCTCCGGAGTAGCTGCCGTTGAAGGCCTTGTCAGGCGTTTCACTCGAGCTGCACGAAGCGCTGCCGGTTGCCGCCTTGTTCAGCGCAAGATTCTGCGAAGCCGGAGGAGGCGTGGTAAGACCGTAGACCGAGACAACGTCTGAGAACGACGCGAGATACAGCTTTCCATTGGCAACGATGGGAGGAGAGCCCTTGGAGAAGTTAAAGGTATCGTCGCCGGGTGTTGTTCCTGAGGTCCAGAGAGTGGCCAGCGTTTCCGCGTTGTAAGCTGTGAGCACTCCAGGCACAACCTTCTGATTAGCATTGCCCAGACGCGGCGTGGCAGACCAGAGAACGCCGGTTCCGGATTGCACACCATTCGCAGAAAGACTCATCACGCTACCCGGCATGCCCCGCGGGAGCAGGAAGCTGCCCGCCGCGAAGGCCGGCGTAGCAAATGTTTGCGTAGAAGTGTTGAAGCGGTAGGCGCGAACATCGTCATTCTCACCAGAAATATACAAGTTAATTCCTTGTGGTCCGCCCCAGGCGACAGCGCCGTTGTGAATGTGATGGCTTTGACCGGAAACAATTGTGGGATCAACAGCCTGAAAGCTTTGGAGAATCTGCGTATCGCCCATGACCACGCCTCCCAGATTGCTGCTGTTGAGCACGAAGATCTTGCCTTCTTTACCGCCGGCAACGACCACGTTGGTGCCGGGTAAAAAGAGTGCGCCTCCCGATCCGAAATCGGTATCGCCAATATTCAACGTATTCCAGTTGCTGGGGGTGAAGAAGTCGAGGCGGTTCAAGGTTTGCGGAGCGAGCTTCAGCAGACTTTCACCGAAATTGCTGCTTCCGTCGAAGGAGCCGTTGCCGGTAGAGAAGTACAAGTTGCCGGTTGCATCAAAAGCCGGCGCGGAGCCGCTCATCCAGATGCCGCCTTCGGTCCCGTTTGGAGTTGTATTAAAAGTCCCAAGTTGGGAAAGGGACGCTGGGTCATAGGTCATCAACCAACCATGATAAGAGCCGGTATCGCAAAACGACGCCCATCCGATATAAATCACGCCTTGGGAAAGAGCCAGAGACATGCGCTGGTTCTGAATAACGGGATCGAATCCGTTGGCCTGGATGACCTGTTGAGGATTCAGGGCCCGATCATTACCCGTGGTGACGTCAATTGCGCGCAAAGTCTGCACGGTCGAGCCGTTCTGGACGGTGCGGGTGACGAGATACATGGTATTGGTAGCGGGATCAATCACCGGTGTGCCGATGATGCCGATGTTTCCGCTGAAATCCAAATAGGGGTTACAGTTCGACCCCACCTCTGAATTTGTGGTCGGGCGGCCGCCGTTATTAAAATTCCGCTGCCAGAGCGGAGCGCCGGCGCTGTCGGCGTCGAAGGCATAAACGGTATTGTTGACCGTAGCCGCATAAATTACGTTATGCGTGGCCCCATTGACGGTGAGTGCCGGCACGTAGAGCATGCCGGCATAGACCTGATCATCCACCTGGAGCTGAAAAAGTTTTCCGAACTGAGTCGAGTTGACATTCGAGGCGTTGAGCGTCGTTTCAGAAAGATTGGCGCCGGTGCGCTGGTTGTCATAGCTCCTGGTCAAGATGCTAACTTGAGAAAAGGCGGGCAGAGCGGCGAGCGACAACAGAAGGACAGCTACGGCAAAGCAGCGAGAGAGATATATAGTGCGGTTCATTTTCTGATTCCACCTTTTTCTTTGGCGTTCCGGGCGTGCAGGGTTTGTGAAAAGGAAAGAGCCGATCTACCAGAGAACTTTGGGGGGATATTCTTCTTATCTTTGAGACAGATAATTATCTGGAGTTATAGGACCGGTGTCAATCACCGCCAGCAACAAAATTTCAAAGAGCTAGAGGCACAAGTCCCGCATTCTGGAATGCTGTTTCTTCTTTTTTCCAAGGGCTCCGCGGTAAACCGCTCCGCCCTCGCGCTACGCTGGCGCGATCCGGCACTCGCTTCATGTTTTACCCGGCGCTCGCATCTGGGGTTTACCCGATCCTCGAACTCCAGGCGTACTTCAAGCGAAATGACAGGCGACAAGCACTCGAAGACCGAAGGTTAATACCACGTTGATACTTCACACTTTTAGCTCACCCGGTTTCTTGAAGGTTTCCTACGACTCTTTCATTGGGTTCAGGCTGTTGCTGTTGTGAGATTTGAGATGAGGCCGAAGATGGCTGGCTTCGTGGGAGTTGAGCAGGGAAACGTTCCCCCTCTGGCAGGTTTTCCGGCTCAAATAGGACCATGAAGAGCCGGTAGGCGGTAATGGGGATCACGGAGGAGACGCAACCTATGACTCCGATGACGAACAGCACTTCCAGCAAGCGAATGAGGAATGTGATGAGTGTGTTCACGAGTTAGAAATTGCATATTCTTCCGGCTGTAAAGTTTCGAGAGTGCCCTCAGCCAACCAGAAGTGAAAGCCGCATAGTTTTGCGCGCATTGCCAGAGAAAGAACTCTCAGGTTCGGCTCTTCGCGGGTCACCTCGCCGGTAATGATCAGCTCGGCTGCTTCTGCTGTTGACTGGCGATAGACGCGAAATACGGCGCTCTCAACACCGGGCAGCAGGTAGAACAGCAACTGGCGTACTGCCATGGCATCTTCCAGAGCCTGCAGCGATGCGTTGTGTTCACCCACAGCGCGAGGCAGGTCGGCATCCCATGGATCTGGAGGGCGCGCCACCCACTCGCACTCGGCGACAACACCTTTTAATTCGAGCCGCAACAGACAGAGAGGCGCGCGAGACAGTGCACCGAAGCGCAATTGAGTTCGCAGCCTGCGAACAAAGTCACCGACTTTGCACAATTGCGTTACCACCTCGCTCACTTCTCCTTTATTGAGACGTGTGGGCAGGATGCCCCACGGCTCGCCGGGGCAGGCCCCACACGATAGCCGGGCGAGACGCCGGCGCTGCTGCACAGCCGGGATGTCTCCCCTTCATCACGCCCAAAGAGCGGCATAGACTGGGAACCCGGCTGTGCCAAACAAAGCACTCAGAGTGCGGCAACTCCGCGCTCCTGGCTTCGGATGCGAATGGCCTCTTCCACTTTGTACAGGAAGATTTTTCCGTCGCCGATTTTGCCGGTGGCCGCTGTCTTGATGATGGCGTCAACAGCGTCGTCCACAAGCTTATCGTCTAACACCAGTTCGAGCTTGATCTTGGGTATGAGATCAACCTTGTATTCATTGCCGCGATAGGCTTCGGTATGACCCTTCTGCCGTCCATGTCCCCGGACTTCCGATACCGTCATCCCCTCAACACCGAGCGCAATCAGAGCTTCTTTGACCAGGTCAAACTTAGTCGGCTTAATAATCGCTTCAACTTTAGTCATCTTTTTTCTCCACGTGGGTTGTAGATCAAATTGCCGGAGGCAGAGACATCCCCTGCCTCCGAGCCCTGAGTCAGGACGTCATCTGTGTGCGGCACTGCCCGATAAGGCGCCGGTCGTTACCGCCTGCTTTTCAGCCATGGCGTGTTGTTCAACCATGCCCTGCGGCATAGCCAATGAAGAGATGACATATTCCGGATAAGCCGAAATTCCGTGCTCGTGCAGATCGAGGCCGTACAACTCGCCCTCTTCGGACACACGCAACGTACCGGTTGCATTGACGGCATACATGACCGCCAAGGAAACCGCGAAGGTGGCCAGCGTTATGCATGCGCTGCCAATCGCCTGGGCCTTGAGTACTTGCAGTCCGCCGCCGTAGAAAAGACCTTTCAGCGGCGCGGAGTTGTCGGGTGAAATCGGTCCGGTTGCGCCATACTTGCCACAGGCAAACAGCCCGAGCGACAACGTTCCCCAGATGCCGGCAAAGCCATGGACCGGAACGGCGCCGATGGGATCATCAATGCGCAACCATTCCAGCAACTCGACGCCGAGAACTACCACGACTCCAGCAACACCACCAAGAAGGATGGCGCCCGTGGGACTGACCCAGTAGCAAGGGCAGGTGATGGCAACCAATCCAGCGAGGAAGCCGTTGGTGGTAAAGCCAGCATCCCATTTCTTGGACGACATGTATGCCCAGAACATTGCGGTCAATCCTGCCGCGCATGCTGCCAGAGTGGTGTTGGTTGCGACCCGGCCGATGCCTTCAAAATCCATGGCAGAGAGTGTGCTGCCAGGGTTGAAGCCATACCAGCCGAACCAGAGAATGAGACCGCCGCTGACAGCAATGGTGAGATCGTGGGGCAGCATGGGAGCGCCGCCATCGCGCTTGAATTTGCGGCCCAGGCGCGGACCAAGAACGATAGAACCCGCAAGCGCGATGAAACCGCCGATGGTGTGCACAACCGTTGAACCAGCAAAGTCATGGAAGCCCATTCCCAAAGAGGGAAAGAAGTTGCCATCGCTGCCCATGTTGGCCAGCCAGCCATCCGGTCCCCAGGCCCAGTGGCCGATGATGGGATAAATGAAACCGGAGACAGCGACGCTGTAAAGCAGGTCACCGACAAAGCCAGTGCGTCCAATCATCGCGCCCGAGGTGATGGTGGAACAGGTATCGGCAAAGGCAAACTGGAAGATCCAGACCGCGAGGAATGCCACGCCCGTGGTTTCATAGGTAGCCGGCGCATTCTGGAGGAAGAACCAGTGATAGCCGATGAAACCGTTGCCATGGCTGAACATGAAGGCAAAGCCAATTGCATAAAACAGAACGCCGCAAAGACATGTATCTACGACGCATTCCATGAGAACGTTAACCGTCTCACGTGAGCGGCAGAAGCCGGCTTCCAGCATGGTGAATCCGACTTGCATGCCGAAGACCAGAAAGGCAGCAACCAGAGTCCAGGCGGTGTTGACCGGATTGACCACGTCAGCAGCTTTGACTTCTGGGGCAGCCGTATCAGCATAAACGTGGGCAAAAAAGAGACCCGAGACCGCCGCCATGATCAGCAGCACCAGGGCCAAGCCTATCGCCTTGCCGGCAAAGACAGTCTTGGCGTAGCGCCGCCACTCCGGGTCGCGCATGCGGACGCGAAACCGCGAGAACTTCTCCGAGAAAGATAGTTTCTTCCCTCCCTGCACAATTGCAGACATAAGTAACTCCTTTTAGAAAATTTTTATTTTGAACACACGCTCAGCACGGCTGCGTAGAAGGCCCGGTTTCGGCCAGTGGCCAAAAACACTGAGGCACAACGGTCCGCTTACCGATACGGATCAACTTGCCGGCTCGTCATTGAGCACTATGTAGCTATGAGATGGGCACTGCGTCGTGCCCGAGAAGCGCCTCCCCTGAAAATCCAAGAGAGGGCAATACTCTGCAGTCTTCGTAACAACTGTGGTAAAAGATTGTGCAGGGATTGAATCGTAAAGTCCAATTGAAATTTTTGATAGCGGGAATTAGATTTCCTGATTTAGGAAAATCAGAAACAATTGAGAGAACTAAAAAAACCGGGTCCGCTAAAAGCCCAGCGACCCGGTCCGGCGTTTATGGAGGGGGCCTCCAGCCGAAAATCCCGTTGGACGGGACTGCTCCCTCCTTTTTATCCGACTTACTGCGAATTGTGCTTTACGGCATCGCTCAGAACAATGGCGTCAGCGATTTCTTTCATCGTCTTGCGCCTCTGCTGGCTCTGACGCTGCAGAATGACGTAAGCCTCACCTTCGCTGATCTTCAGATCGCGCTGGAGAATGCCCTTGGCACGCTCTACCAGCTTGCGCGTCTCCAATTGTTCTGAGAGCTGCGTTTTTTCGCTCTCCAATCGCGCCATTTCAATCTCGGCGCCCACAAGAAAACCAATAGTAGAAACCAGCCGGATCTCGCGATGGCTGTAAGGATGCGGCGCCCGGTTTTGCAGGTTGATCACGCCCACGAGACGTCCCCGACTTAGTACTGGAACTGACAGGAAGGCCTCAAAGCCGTCTTCCGGCAGTTCATTGAAAATCTGAAAACGAGAGTCCGCCGAGGCGTTGTGTGGCACTGCAACCGGCTGCCGATGTTCGGCCACCCAGCCGGTAATGCCTTGTCCTACTTTCAGCTTCAGGCGATCCACAGCTTCAGGATGGGGATTCTTGGAGGCGCGCAGAACCAGCTCATCGCCCTCGAGTACATAGATAAAACAGGAGTCACATTTCACTACCGAGGTCACGAATTCGACGACCTCGACGAGAACATCGTGCAAAGGAGCTGCCGGCGTACGACTTGCGATACGGTGCAGGAAAGCAGCTTCAAAGTCTTCGCCCAGTAAGTGGGCTGACTTGCCATTCGATATAGAAAGGTTGTCGGTTGTTGATCCCAAGTAATGCTCCCCAAGCAAACAGTTAAGAATTGATAGATCTACACTAGCGGGAGTGAGACAACAGAACAACCATCCTTTGGTATAGGTTTTTGCAGGTGAAAGAGTACTATCGGCGGCGAGCACCGGCATTCAGCTTCTCAGACATTCTCACCAAGTCGGCCAGAGACGCAGCCTGCATTTTATCCATGACATGACGGCGATGAAATTTAACAGTGACTTCGCTGAGGTCGAGTTTGTCGGCAATTTGTTTGTTCAGCAGGCCGGCAACAACCAGATCCATGATTTCGCGTTCGCGCGGCGTAAGCTTTTCAAACTTGGAGCGCAGTTCGAAATCTGCGGCTTGCAGGTCTCGCCTTACGCGGTCGCGATCCAGGGCCTGATGAATTGCAGCCAGTAGCTCCTCTTTCTGAAAAGGTTTGGTCAGAAACTCTATCGCTCCCGCCTTCATCGCCCGCCGGGTCATGGGGATATCGCCATGAGCGGTGATGATGATAATGGGAATTGGTATCCCGGCCTTCTCGAGTTGCTCTTGAAAATCGAGCCCACTCACTCCGGGGAGTTTTATGTCGAGCACGAGGCAACTGGTAGCTTCAGGCCGCATGGCATCCAGAAATTCCTCTGTGGAGCTAAATGCTTCTGCGCGGTGGCCAGCCGATGCCAGGAGGTTGCTGACTGCGTCCCGGACGGAGACGTCATCATCCACGACGTAAATTACAGGAGTGAGGTTAGCCATCGGAAGCCTGCGAGCGGATTGGAATGGTGAACTGAAAAACGGCGCCACCAGAGGGACGCGGCGTGGCCCAAAGCCTGCCGCGGTGGGATTCAACGATGGAACGGCTGATGGTCAGACCCATCCCAATACCCTGGGGCTTGGTGGTGAAGAACGGGTCGAAGAT
>DATHMF010000004.1 GCA_035487355.1 Terriglobales bacterium
TGTCTTTGATCGGCGTCGGCGCTTGCTTGCCCAATTTGTTGCGGCCGCGAAGATAAGACTCATACGCCTCCGGATTCACTGATCTCTGCCGGGTCAGCGATTCGTGCTCCTCGGGGCCCAACTCGGCCCTCACCGCAGAGGCGATGTCCAGCGCCACCGAGTCCTGCACATTCAGAACCTGGCCGACTTCGCGCTCGTAACTCTGCGCCCATAGATGACGGTCACGATGAGCGTCAATCAATTGCGCAGTAATGCGTACCGTGCCTCCGGAAAGCACGACAGACCCCTCGACCACAGCATCAACATGGAGCTCCTCCGCAATCTGCGGCAGCGACTTGTGTGCTTCACGATACTGCATCATGGTGGTGCGGGAAATAACACGGAGAGACCTGATCTTTGCCAAGTCCGTGGTCAGCTCGTCGGTCATGCCCTCGGCGAAGTAATCCTGTTCCATGTCGCCGGAGAGATTTTCAAGAGGCAGCACAGCGAGAGACTTTATCGGACCGGAACTCGATCCGGGCAAGAATCGGTCTCGCAACCCTCCAACATTCAGGCCGACTAGCAGCACCGCGATCGCAACCAGCGCACCTGCAATTAAAAATGTGTAGCGGACAGCAGTTCTATGAATCTGCGGTTTTGCCCTTTCATCTGACGCAGAACATCGCTGGCCTGCGCGCTCGGAGGTCGCCACCTTCGGCAAATCCAAAACGATCACCGAAGAAGCACCTTGAGCGGCGGGAGTAACTGCGTAAACGCGCTGGTCGTCATCTGGAGCACTGGATTCAACCGGCGCCATGAAGCGATATCCGCGCCGGCCGACGGTTTCGATAAAGCGGGGGTTCTCGGCGCTGTCGTTGAGAGCACGACGCACCTTGGCGATGACCGTGTTCAGGCTGTTATCGAAGTCAATAAAGATGTCCGCGGGCCAAAGCTGGGTGCGTAGCTCCTCACGCGTCACTACCTCATTCGGGTGTTGCAGCAAAATGACAAGCGCCTGAAAGGGCTTTTCCTCGAGCGCAATCCCTAATCCGTGTTTGCGCAGCTCCCCGGAACGGGGATCGGCTTCGTAAGCGCCAAAGCGCAAAGTCCCCCGAAACGAAGGTTGGGCTTGCGAGGACACAATGTAATAGTGGAATTCGAGTAAGAAACGCAACAAATTCTAGCACGAAGAACTCCCCGCAAAACTGCAATCGTTCGGACTTAGGTCTCTTCTTTTTCAATGACATAGGCCGTAGGCCAACCATAGGCAAAAGATTCGTGGCTCTCCATTGACCATTCATCACAACCTCCCGCACACTGCGCTCAGGTTTCGAAACTTGGGGATAAAGGCAGCCTGTGGCCGCGGCCACAGGCATTTGAAAAAATAAAGGGTGGTTGCCAGCGGTTTCGTCGGCGCTGCTGGGAAATGTTTTGGTCCAGGAGGAAGCATGAGCAAACATACTGCAATTGCCGCTGTCGCTCGCGGCAGCAATCTCGAAATCTTCGGGCTCGGTACGGACAATCACATCTACCACAAGCGGTTGGACGGGCAAGCCTGGGACGCGTCGGAAGGTGGAGACTGGGAAGACCTTGGCATGGCCAACGGTCACACATTCAGCAGTCCTCCCGCGGTTGTCGCTTGGGACGCAAATCGCCTCGACGTCTTCGCACTCAACGACGGCAATAACATGATGCACAAAATCTGGGACGGTCAATGGCGGGAATGGGAAGATCTGGGCGGCGTTTTTGTCAGTCCGCCGGCGGCAGGATCCTGGGGCAAAGACCGCCTCGACGTGGTCGCGCTCGGGGCGGATAACGGGATGCGGTGGAATTCGTGGGACGGCGCCAACTGGCAGGGCTGGACAGATCAAGGTGGCGGGCCGTTCAACAGTCCGCTAGCTGTAGTCGCGGGCCCTTGGGGACCCGGTCGTCTTGACGTTGTTGTGCGCAACCAGAATAACCAGATGTACCACGCTGCAGAAGCAAAACAATTTCTGGGCAACATTACCTGGTTAGACTGGCAACCGCTGGGAGGCTCGCAATGGGGTGGGGTGTTCGCCAGCCCGCCGGCTATGGTCGCCTGGGCCGCCAACCGCCTCGACATGTTCGCTCTGGGTATCAACAACCAAATGTTATGGAAGTATTGGGACGGAAATAATTGGCAGCCTTCAGCAAATGGAGATTGGCAAGACATAGGAGGCCATAATCTCGGCAGCCCGCCTGTGGTCACCTCGTGGGGCAGCAACCGACTCGATCTCTTCGCCCTCGGTTCCGACAATCACATGTACCACAAGATTTACGACGGCGGCTGGAAGGAATGGGAACCGCTCTTCGGAGGATTCAACAGTCCACCCGTGGCTATTTCCTGGACCAGCGAACGTCTCGACGTCTTCGGGCTCGGGGCAGACAACGCGATGTATCACAAGGGGTGGTGGAACGGCGGTTGGCAGGTAGATTGGACGTCCCGTGGCGGCGTGTTCACCAATCCCTAGTACTGGGCTGATCGGCGCGGGATGGTAATCCCGCTCAGGCCGCCGACAACGACGGACATTTTGGAGAGTTCGCAATGCTTTGCTTTCGTATCAGAATTTTCGGCTTTGTTTTGGCAGCAGTCCTGATTTGCCATTGCTGCGTGGCGCAGGTGCAAACCCTCGTTGCTGGCGAAGCATCAGCGCAATTTTTAAGTAAGGATCGTGCCAGCCAATCCGAACCGTTGCTCCTGGCTGGCCTGCGGCCAGGCCTGGTGTGGCAGCGTACCTCGCCCGATCGCGCAGCGCTGGACGGGCCGGTGCTTTATCAGATCCTGTTCCGCTCCAGCGCGCACATCGGTTCGATTCCCAAGATCGGCCCTAACTATACCCTGGTGGATTCGGGGCTGGCGCTGGATAACAGCGGGAACCTGGTGATTGGCGGCGTGAACAACCCAGTCTTTAGTGTGGATAACGCCGGCAATGTGGATGTGCCGGCGGGGGCCATTACGATTTCCGTCCCCAATAATACGGTCCAAGGAACTACGCTCAACCAACCTGCAGGTGTATTGGGAAATCCGGCAATGGCCGCGAGTTCCAATCTTTCGTTCGCCGGGTACATCGGCATCGTCATAGCTGGAGCAGGAACCTCGGGAAACGCGACCATCGCCCAAATCGGACAAGCTCAATGTGTTTTCAATAACGGTATAACCAGCGGCGACTATGTCGCGCTGAGTGGAGGACAATGTCACGACGCAGGCAGCACACGCCCACCAGGTACTGTCATAGGCCGGGTCCTCTCTGCCAGCAACCCATCCCCAGGTACATATCAAGTAGTGTTATTTGGCCCCGAGAATTACTCCGAACCCACATTGGCCCCCACCGGCTCCCTTGTCGGTGGGCATATCGTAAACCAGATAACAAACCTAAGTGCAGGTACCAGGGTTGTAAATCTAACGGGCGGCGCCGCCTTCGTCAATTCAGCCACTTACAACTGCACCGCCCGTGATGTGACCACGCCGGCCAATGCGGTAACCATAACCTATCCCGCATTTCCAGGTTCGGGCAATACCTTCACTTTGAATGGTGTTGGGAGTGACTTTATCAGCTTCACTTGCACTGGTGAATAACGCCATGGAGAAAGCGCCGTTTGTGCAAATGTTCGGAGACCGTCGGGCGGACTGGCCACGCACCGCAAAGAAGCAGGAGAACCTTATGAACCTATTGAAGAAGAGGGCATTGGCGGCACTGATCGCAACTTGCCTTGCGTCCTGCGCCTGGAGCGCAGACCAAACCCAGCACCCAACCGGCACGCACGCCAAAACCGTGACAGCAGATTCGCCGAGGCCTGTGCTGCTGGCTGGCCTGCGGCCCCAACCGGAACTGGTGTGGCAGCGTACCTCGCCCAACAGCAAAGCCCTGGATGGGCCGGTGCTCTATCAGATCCTGTTCCGCTCCAGCGCCACTCCACGTCATCTGCCGAAGATTGCCCCGAATTTCACGTTAACCGATTCACTGATCAGCGAGGGCAACGGCTTCATTGCCATCGGCGCACTCAGCATTAACAGCTCCGGGATCGTCACCTTTGCCAACGGCCAGACTTTTCCCGGCGGCAACGGCACAGTAAGCAGCATCAGCGCAGGAACCGGCTTGACCGGTGGCACGATTACGACTACAGGCACCATCGGCCTCGACACCGCGTTCACCGATAATCGTTACTTGCGCCTGAACGGCGGCGCCATGGCGGGCACAATCACGTTTGCTAATGGACAAACATTTCCTGGGACCGGTACCATTACCGGCATCGCGACCGGGCCCAGTCTCACCGGAGGCGGCACAAGTGGAAATGTATTTCTTAACATCGCGCCCGGCGGAGTGACCAACTCAATGTTGGCGGCCAACAGCGTGAGCAATGCGAATATCGCGGATGGAAGTTTGAACCCGGCAAAAATTGCCGGCACAGGGGCGATCCTGGGGTCGAACAGTTTCGCAGGCAATCAAAGCATTACCGGAAATATCACCGCCTCCGGCGCCGTAGGTATAGGCACTTCTGCTCCGGCTTTCAAGCTGCAGGCAGTTGATTCCGACGCAACCGCCGCCGGGATCCAGATCAACGCAAGCAATACTTCAACTGTGACAAATTCTTTTTCCGTTTTTTCTGCCTCCGCCAACAATGGAGCGGTAGTCTCGCAAATGTACGCCGACGGGCTGGGCACCGGGCCCTTAGGAACGCCGGGCGGCGTCTTCGGCACGTTTACTCCGCATCCCATCGGGTTCTTCACCGGCAATATTCAAAGAATGGGGATTGATACCGACGGCAGCGTCAGCATTAACAATAAGATCACCATTTACAACGGTGTGCCCACGGCGGGTAACGGCGTACCTGGTATCGTTGCTGCTGTTAACCTTACCGGATTAAAGACCGGTCAAAATCTTGCCTTATTCACTCCCAGTGCACCTGGTTTGTTCCGGGTTTCTGTATATGAACTCTGCACCACAGCAGATGCTTCAGCCGCAATAGCGAGCTTTTTAAATTGGAGGGATCTTAGCGGCACTGACCAGTCTATTACGCTAACACCATCGGGCTTCATCCCCGCTTTGTCCTGCAATGCCAAAGGCCGATATACTTCAGTCTCAACTGTTGTACAGAGTGTCGCCAATATACCGATTGGCTTGCAGGTTACTCCTTTTAATGCCTTTACGACCGGTGACTATGCCGTGTTCGCCACGGTAGAGCAACTTTTTTAAGTCCTATGAAGCTTCTCTTCGAATTGGTGAGAAATTCATCTGCCGCCATGGTCTGAACTTGCCAGCGGACGTCACAAAGCCAGATGTCAGCCGCACTTTCTCTTATTCTGTCCCTGGCTCATCGGCGATGCCGATCCTAGTCAGCCGGTAGCGCAGCGCTATTCGCCTCCAGTTAATTTCATCCTCGAGGCCGAAGCCGAGGGCTTTTTGCGACCCCATAATCTTGTCCCTTCAGAGACAAATTTTTGCATGTAACAATTCGTCACTCCGAGCCATATCTATTGTGTGAGCAGAAGCCGAGGTTTCCAGCAGAGTATGTTCGCAAGGAGAGTAACTATGTCTTTTCCACGTTGTTTTTATGCTGTTTTCTTGCTAACTCTTTTTTTCATGTTCGTAACGGCCCAACCGGGCAACGGGCAAGACCCTATAGGGGGAGGGGGTTGCGATACTGGCTGTGACCCACCGCCGCCACCATCGCCACCACCACCACCCGATCTTACGTTCAATGCGGTGTTCTATGAGAGCATCTATCCCGATATTCAAAACGTCTATGGCAACAACCTGTCTGCCGTCACCAACCACTACAATCTCTTCGGTTTGCCGGCCGGCCGGCGTGGCGGCATCATCTTTGATCCGGTGTTTTATTTGCAGACTAATCCAGACCTTGCCCAGGCCTTTGGTCCAACTGGATATGCGGCGGCTGCGCAACACTTTATCAATCAGGGTTTGCCCATTGAAGGCCGCAGAGGAAGCCTGGAATTCGATGTCAAATACTATCTGGCCAACAATCCCGATCTGCTCGCGGCTTTCGGCAGCACGGGCTACATCGCAGCGGCCCAACATTTCCTGGGTACCGGACTCCCCAGGGAAGGCCGCCGCGGCAGCGCCGATGTTGACATCAAAGCGTATATCAACAACTATCCCGACGTCGCTACAGCTTATGGAGGGACAGCCATGGGGCGCTACATAGACCCCATGTTGCATTGGCTGCGCCGAGGAAAACAGTTCGGGCGTCAGGCAACGGGCACGCTGGTAACGACAACCGATTGCACTTTGCCCAATCCTCCCTTTGGGCTCCCGCGGGTTTACATCGGAATTCGCACCGATGGACTGGATGGATCAGGCAACACCGCTGCCGATCCGCGCAATGGGAACTTGTTTGACAGCATCCTGAGGTCGTACACGCATGATCCAGCAGCCGGATTACCGGCCACGGACGGCCTGATTATCTGTCTTGGTCCTGGCACTTTTCATACCGACGGATCCTACAATTGGGTAATCAACATTCCACACAGCAGTGAGACGATTCAGAACAAGGGTTTCGCACTGGGCCCCAACTGGCGCATTCACGGCGCCGGCATGAACCAGACAACCGTGCAACTCAACTCCTACTATCTTCCCCCGCCAGGAGGCGAACCGGCGTCGTCATTCGTTCAGACCGGCAGCAATGTGGTATTCGCCACCAGCTCAGATACCAATCAAGGAGACGAAATCTCCGATCTTACGATTGATGACAACTTCCCGGGCCTGAAAGCACAAGCGGGGGCGTTGCCTTTGCGGCTGGAAGCCATTCACCTGCGCGATAACATTGGACAGCACCATATACACCACATCAACGTCATCAATGCTGCCGGCGAAGACCCGTTAGGAGAGGCCTTCCCGGTCCAGATTGCGTCGGTGGCTTATAACAACCAAGGGCAAGACCATGCCCACCCCACGATCCCTCCTTCGCAAGACAACACGATTGAATTCGTCACTATGAGCCAATGGCACGGACACTTGTGTACGGCGATCACCATGGTATACGCGACCGGGGAGATTCGTAATAACGTCGTCACCGGCTATCAGATCGGTTATGGAGGCTGGGAGATGCCGTTGGTCCCTGAAATCGTGGGAATCGGTGGTAGTCCAGATATTCAAGCAAAGTTTGTCTACATTCACGACAATGTCGCCTTCAGTACCCAGTACGGCTTCAATATTGACAGCGAATATAACGACTCGGTCAATATCCAGTTCAACTGGATCGACAATCCATCGCAAAACGGGATGGTCATTGGCGGCGGCAATAACTCGCGATTTGATGGCTTCGCGTTCCTCTATAACACGATCGAAGGCGGTAACACTTCGTTGAACGGCATCTTGTTTCAAGGCAACGTAACCAACGCCGTCGTAACCCGGACCGACTTTCTGAATGACGGGGCGGCGTCGGGCCATGCCCTGGTGACCTCCAACACCAACAACCCCTTTAACATCGGGAATGTCTACCAATACAACCAGATCGATAGCGGTTATGGTTTCAGCTTCAATGGGTCCTTGTCGAGCTGCGTCTTCAGCAACTATGACCAGAACGGAAACCAGCGTTCCGATCTTCCCAATACGCAATCAACACCTTGCCGTCCCGGTCTGTAGGTAAAGTTTTCCATCCTGGGCAATTGTGAATCATCACAGGGGCTGTGCCAATCAGGCACGGCCTCTGTAGCTTTACAGGTTGGCGGGCACGGGCGAGATATAAAAATTAATCGTCTTTGAACTTTATACTCTCAACAATGCTTCTTTCTCTTATTCCGTCCCCGGCTCGTCGGCGATGCCGATCTTAGTCAGCCGGTAGCGTAGCGCATTGCGGGAGAGACCCAGCAGACGCGCCGCCTGGCTCTTGTTTCCATTTGCGCGGCGCAGGGCTTCGCGGATCATCTCGTCGTCCCACTGCTCCAGCGTCATCCCTTCCGGCAGAAAGTTGTTGCCCGAGTTCGCAGATTTGGAGCGCGGTGCATCCAGATGAATGTCGCCGGCTTCGAGCACGGGGCCAGGCGCCAGCGCTGCCGCACGCTCCACAATGTTCTGCAGTTCGCGCACATTTCCCGGCCAGTAGTAGTTCACCAGCATCTGCATGGCTTCTGGCTTGATGCTGGTAATTGCTTTTCCCGACTCAGTCGAAAAGCGCGCGATGAAAAGCCGCGCAAGGTCAGGGATATCTTCCCTTCTCTCTCGCAGCGGCGCGATATCAACCGGCACAACGTTCAGGCGGTAATAAAGGTCTTCGCGAAAAGTTCCCTCCTCCAATGCAGCCCGCAGGTCGCGATTGGTTGCGGCGATCAGCCTCACATCCACCTTCAGCGTACGCGTGCCTCCCAGCCGCTCGAACTCGCGCTCCTGCAGCACGCGCAGCAATTTCACCTGCGTGGTCGGAGGCACATCGCCGATTTCGTCGAGGAAGAGCGTTCCCTTGTCCGCGAGTTCGAACTTGCCGGGCTTGCTGCTGGTCGCGCCAGTGAATGCGCCCTTCTCGTAGCCGAATAGTTCGCTCTCCAGCAGGTTTTCCGGGATAGCCGTGCTGTTGATCTTGATGAACGGCCCTGATGCCCGCCGCGATTTTTCATGAATGGCGCGCGCGATCAGGTCTTTGCCCACGCCACTTTCTCCGCCCAGCAACACGGTGGAGTTTGTCTGCGCCACGCGCTCCACCATGGCCAGCACCTCCTGCATCTTGGCACTGCGGGCTACGATGTTAGGATGTGCGTATCGCTGCCCCAACGCCTCGCGCAGCGAGCGGTTCTCTTCCCGCAGCTTGCCTACATCTAGCTCCTTGTGGAGCACCATTCGCATCTCTGCCAGCGAAAATGGCTTCAGGACATAGTCGCTTGCCCCCGCCTTCATCGCCTCGACCGCAGTTTCAATGCTGCCAAAGGCGGTCATGACCACCACGGGGCGAGCGGCATCGAGCTGCTTGGCAGCTTGCAGGAATTCCAGCCCTCCCATTCCGGGAAGCTTCAGATCGGTCACGATGATGTCCACCGGCTGCTCGCGCAGAAGCTTCAAGCCGCTCTCGGCGTCAGCGGCAGAAAGTGTGGTGAATCCGTCCTCTCCCAGGTCAAGCTCGAGCAGGCGGCGCATCTTGGCTTCGTCTTCGACAATGAGTATGGTTGCCATTACTAAACCCGAATCGTCGCCATTACTTAACTTGAATCGCTGTCATTACCTTAACTGAGGCTTACCGCGTTCTCTGCTACCGGAAAAAACAGCACAAAACACGCCCCATGGTTCGTATTGCTGGCTACACGAATGGAGCCGTGGTGTTCGTCCATAATTTTGGAAACAATGGATAGCCCCAATCCTACGCCTGTCTTCTTCGTGGTGACAAAAGGATTGAAAATCTGCTCACACAGCTCTGCCGGAATACCGGGCCCTGTGTCCTGTATTTGCACCTCTACCCCGCGACGGCCGTTCAATTGTGCCGGAGAGACTTGTACGTTCAGAATTCCACCCGCATCGCCCATGGCTTCGTAGGCGTTTTGCACCAGGTTGATGAAGGCCTGCTCGCAAAGATTTTCATCCAGCGGCACCGGCAATTGCTCTTTCGCGTACTCGCGCTTGACCTCGATTTTGCCTCCGCGCCATTGGTCTCCTACGGATTTCAATGCCCGCTCCAGCAGCACAGTGACCTCTTGAGGCGCCGTCTCTGCATGCAACGGCCGCGCGAAATCCAGAAACCGGCTAACCAGGGCGCTTAGCCGGTTCACCTCGCTCGAGATGTAGCCTGCAAGTTCGGCCGCGAGCGGCTCTGATGTTTGCAGCTTTTTGCTCAGCATCTCTGCCGATCCCTTGATGACGCCCAGCGGGTTGCGGATTTCATGCGCCAATCCAGCAGAAAGCTGGCCGAGTGCGGCCAATCGTTCTGAGCGTCGCGCTTCAGCTTGCGCTTGCTCCAGGCGGCGGTTGGTTTCAGCCAACTCTTCCGCCAGCTTCTGGTACAGCTCCACCTGCCGCCGGTTTTCCACCACAAAGCGGTTCACCACCATCCCTGCCAGAAAGAAGAACAGGATTCGGATCGCCAGCTCGGCTACGCCGGCTGGGGTCAACTCAAATTCCTCGCCGGGCATGAGATAGGGAATGAGATAAGAGCAGTATGCGGCCGCGGCCAAGAAGGTCCACAACAACGTGCCCCACGGACCAAAGTAGATGGCAGCGGTTATCACCGGCAGGTAATAGATGGGGTAATAACTGCTGTTGATGCTCGGTTCCGGTCCGGTGTGATCTATCAGCAGTGTGGCCAGCAGAATCTTGAGCAGCACAACATAAGAGCGGCCGTATTGTGGCGCGCGGGTGAGGATCCATCTCTCTCCCAGTTGCAGCGCGCCAATCGCCAGCAGGATAAGCTGCTTGTGGCCCTCACGCACCGGAGGCAGAACCGCAAGGCTGGCCAGGACCCCCAACCAGACAAGGTCCAGCCAGTTAAACTTCATATTCCTTTCTTGTTGTTCGTCCAAAGCTACCCTTTCGCCGCCAACTGTCTGACCCTATCATCCACCATGAACCCTCTATCATGGGATAAGTTTCTTTTTCTTAAGGGTTCCGCAATGCTGCACTTCGTTCGTCTGCTACGCCCTCGCGCTATGCTCGCACTCACCCCGGCTTCGCAAGTTTAGCAATCCATATTAATATTGGCGATTTGGATGTTGATGTAACAAAATGTAAATCTTCAATCGACAATAGAATCTGTTAAGGCCGAAACAATCGCGACGCAATGCCGGTTGGGATTTCCCCTGGTTTGTCGCCCAGGTCAGCTATTCGCCTAAGAGCTCTTCGTCTGCGCCGATTCGTGAAGCTCAACGAAGTCTTTGGAAAGACGGTATCGCTCTCGAAGGACCGGACACGGACACACTTACCAGCGACTATCGCCAGAACAACGGCACCGGCGTGCATTTCAGCGCCAGCGGTCTTCAGGCCCACGGACGGTTATGGGCTGAGAAGGTTGAAAGTTATCTGGATACAATCCTTAAATGACCGGCCGCGAGGCGTCATCGTAGACCTGTTTTACCCAAGCCGCAGTTTACCTTTCAGTAATTTTGGGACTCTGGATTTTTGGGCAAAAAGCCGACACTTGCTGCAAGTGGTTGGAACCACCTGAAACACTCACGATCGCCGCATATTTACTGGGTGAAGGTCGCTTTCACGGCGGACACTTGCAGAGCTACGCGGTGTTTACTGGATGGATATCATTTGCGGGGCCCGTTCTGAGTACTGAGAAACCCACATACTGGGATTGCTTCTATGAGTTTTTCAAAGAGCGTAAGGGGACATGCCCCTGCATTCTTGAATGCCAGACACACTTCCAAGACAATGATGGCATACAATTTCTGCGAAATGAAGAGTTTGATATCACAGTGATACCATCAGGTGTATCGGCCAAAAACAGCTTCAGGGTTACGCAAAATCTGCCCCAACACTAAGCAGTTATATCGGAGCAATTCCAGAATTGGTGTACGCGCGCGCGGCGGGGCTGAAGCCCATTTGTTTTGCATCTCAACGCGGGCCTTTTAGGAAGGCCCGCTCTTCCACGGTAATGGATGCAGTAATTGTGGAATCGTTATAGTGGGTTGAGAAGGTTGAAGGCTATCTGGATACCATCCTCAAATGATGGTGCCGTATGCAGAAACATAACACTCGCACTTCGCTACCACTTCAAGCAGGTAGCGCGCCTTGCGTCATCTTTACACCACCCAGCACAGGCATTAGAATTCATCGTTTGAAAACGAGGTGGCAGAATGAAATTCGCACTGCAGATATTGATGCTCGCAACATTTGTTTCGCTGGCCGGCTATGGGCAGCAAAGCGATAAACCGCCGTCTCGAGCCGAGAAACCCGCGCCATCCAGTGCTTCTACTCCGCAAACATCCGGCGAGCAGCCGGCGCAACCTCAGCCACAACGAGTGCAGCCGGAAAGCCCGGCCCAGCAACGAACATCCGAGACGGCCGGGGAAGAAGGTTCTCTTCGTCCCATGCACTTCGACATGACCGAAGTTCCGCCCGTGCAGACTCATCATGAGATTCACTTGAACGGTAAGCTGCTGCGTTACACCGCAACTGCCGGCCGGCTACCGATCAAAGATGCTGAAGGAAAAATTCAGGCAGAGATGTTTTTCGTTGCCTACACGCTCGATGATACCGATCCCAGCACGCGCCCAGTCACGTTTGCCTTCAACGGCGGTCCGGGTTCTGCATCAATCTGGTTACACATGGGCGCGTTAGGGCCACGAAAAGTTGTGCTTCAACCTGATGGATGGTTGCCGGAATCTCCTTATCATCTGATGGATAATCCCAACACGCCTTTAGACAAGACTGACCTGGTGCTGGTGGATGCCATCGGCACAGGCTACAGCCGTCCGGCAGATACGGCCGCTGCCCGCCGCTATTGGAGCTTGCGTGGAGATATCGAATCGTTTGGCGAGTTTATCCGCATGTATCTCTCACGCTATGAGCGTTGGTTATCGCCTCACTATCTTTTCGGCGAGAGTTACGGCACCACTCGTTCGGCAGGAATAGCAGGATACCTCGCAGACCGCGGCATATCCTTCAACGGCATCGTGCTTCTGTCTACGGTGTTGAACTTTGAAACTCTGGACTTCGCCAAAACCAATGATGTGCCCTATCCGCTTTATCTGCCGACCTTCGCCAGCATTGCGGCCTATCATCACAAGTTAGCCCCCGAGCTGACGCAGGACCTTAATCATACGCGGGAAGAGGCAGCGCAATGGGCGAGAGGAGAATATTCGCAGGCCCTGGCCAAAGGAGACGCACTTACTCCCGAGGAACGCCAATCCATAATTGATAAGCTGGCACGCTACACGGGACTGAGCAAAGACGTCATTGACCAAGCCAACCTGCGCATTGATGTCCGTACGTTTACCCGCTATCTGCTCGCGGACCAGAAGCTTGTAGTAGGCCGTTATGATGGCCGCTTCACCGGACCGGACCCAAACGGCTTCTTTGATACGCCCTTCTACGATCCCACCAACTCACAGATCGGCCCACCATTTACCTCAACGTTCAATGATTACATCCGGCGTGAGCTCAACTACAAAGTGGATATGCCGTACTACAACTCAGCCAGAAACAGCGGGTTCTTCCAATGGAACTGGACCGGCGGACCGCCACCACAGGGATCCAGCGCACCAACATCAGATATGGGATACGCCGATACCGCCACGGCCCTGCGGCAAGCCATAGTCAAAGACCGCTTCCTGAAAGTTTTGGTAATGGAAGGGTACTACGATCTCGCGACTCCCTTTATGGCCGTCGATTACACCATGAATCATCTTGATCTCACGCCCGAGTACCACAAGAATATTTCAACCGCGACCTACGACTCAGGCCACATGGTGTATCTGAACTCGGCTGCGCATCCCAAGATGAAGCAGGATTTCGCCAACTTCATTGATGCCACGCTGCCGAAAGCTCATTAGCGAGCCGGGGACCTCACAACTCAACCATCTCTTTAGGCTCTTCCGCTGGATTGCGGCCCAGCGCCCGAAGAAGGACATCTTCATTCGCTGAGACGAACCGGTTGCGCTCACGCAACAAATCGTTTTGAAAGTTTTGTGTACTGGGAATGCAGCCGCAACCCCGCGGCAAATTAATAGAACCCAGTCTCAGTGGGCCTTTGGGGTGAGCGTTACAGGCGAAATCCCGAGTCGAAGGACCTCGGAATGGATTTGCAGTTTCTGGAAACCATGGTGAGCGCGGCTGGATTCGAACCAGCGACCCACGCCTTAAAAGGGCGTTGCTCTACCAACTGAGCTACGCGCCCACACCTATTCAATGTAACACAGTCAAAACAGCTTCGTGGGCGGTGCCTGCTCGTTTCACGCCGGCATTTTCGCGCCTGTATTCGTTGGAACTTTTATAAGCTCATTTACGAATAATATTTAGGCAACGTCTCAGGTGACTTGGATGGCGATCAATCTTAGCAAACGGATATTTTGGCCTCTGTTGCTTCTGGCCGTCGTTACTCTGGTTTTGTTCGCGTACCAGAAAGGCGGTCCGCCGGTTGAAGAGAATGTCAGCTACGGCACAGTTCAGGGAGAGTCTTTATTGCTGGATGTTGTACGTGTGCCAGCCCCAGGCCTCAGGCCGGCTATCGTCCTCATTCACGGCGGGGCCTGGCGTGGCGGAGATAAAAGCGACTTTCGTTCACTCGCGCAAGGCTTTGCCCAGCGCGGATACGTATGCTTCGCGGTAAATTACCGACTGATCAATGCCACGGATCACCATTTCCCGGCGCAATTAGACGATGTGCAGCGTGCCATTCGTTGGATACGGGCCAACGCATCCCGTTATGGTGTGGACCCTAACCGCATCGGCGCCCTGGGCGGCTCCGCCGGAGGCCACCTGGTTGCACTTCTCGGAACAGAAGAAACACGGGACAACCAACCGCGGGAATTGAGCACATATTCGAGCCGGGTGCAATGTGTGGTGGATATGTCCGGCCCCACCGATTTGACCGCCCGCTTCCCTTCCACTCCCGCGGATGCGCGCAAGCTGGTGCATGATTTTATGGATGGCACGCCCGAGCAAAAATCCCAGCTCTACCAGTTAGCCTCCCCGCTTTTCCACGTTGATCATGCAACTGTTCCCTTCCTGATCTTTCACGGCGTGCTCGACCCTTTGGTTCCGGTGGAGCAGTCGCGCCGTTTCGCTGCTGCATTGCAGAAAAATGGCGTACCCGTGACCTACATTGAATTCCCGGATGAAGGACACGGCATTGAAAAGCAGGTGAACCGGGAGAAGTTCGCCAGCACAACGCTGCAATTCTTTGACTCGCAACTGAAGCACTAAGTCAGTTGAACATATACGGCCAACCCTAAGAAGCCACACCCGAGAAATTGGGATATTTCAAGTCTTTGCTATAATCCACCGCTTAAGAGGCGCATTTTGAAGGATTTGGTATTAACGGCCCCGCACCCGGCAAGTGGAGTCTCCCACAAGCCGGCCAAATCTGCACTGCGGCGCTATAGCGTAGCGCTGTTCTTTGTGGCCTTAGCGCTGGTTTTGACTCTTCTCGTCCAACATCTTTTTCCCTATCCCTTCTTGTTCCTTTTTTTCGGCGCCGTGATGGCGAGCGCGTGGTTCGGAGGCATGGCCACCGGCTTCTTCGCAGTCCTCATCTCGACCTTGGCGGTTGATTATTTCTTTGTGCCCCCACTCCATTCCTTTGCCATTAATGCAACCGCGGAGACATATTTTGCCGCGTTTGTGGTTTGCGCCCTGGTGGCAAGCTGGGTGAGTTCAGCAAAAAAACAAAGCGAAGAAGCGCTCATAGAAGCTCGCGATCAACTGGAAATTCGGGTCTCTGATCGCACTGCCGAGCTCGAAAAATCCAACGTGGAGTTGCGCGAGCGCGAGCATCAACTGCGGCTCTTGGCCGAAGTGATCCCCCAGCAGATTTGGAGCGGAACCTCCGACGGCTCCATTGATTATTGCAACCAGCGCCTTCTCGATTATGTCGGACGCACCGTGGAGCAGATGCAGGGCGAGGGATTCATGGAAACCATCCATGCCGAAGACCGGGAAAGTTTTCGCCGCTTCTGGCAAGAGGCGCTCTCCACCGGAAAGCCCTTTGAAGGTGAGTGGCGGGTGCGCGGCGCGGATGGCGAGTATCGCTGGTTCTTTACCCGCGGCGTGCCTCTGCAGGATCAGGAGCAAAAAACACTGCGGTGGTACGGGACCAACACCGATATTGAAGAACGCCACAAAGCCGAAGAGGCTTTGATGAAGACCCAGGCCGAGCTCGCTTATCTTTCGCGCGTGCTGAGCATGGGAGAACTCACCGCCTCGATCGCCCATGAAATCAATCAGCCGCTTGCGGCCGTGGTTGCGCACGGACACGCATGTCAAGGCTGGCTCTCCGCAGATCCGCCCAATCTTGAAAAAGCCCGCCAGACCACGGAAAGAATTATTCAGGATGGCACTCGCGCCGGCGCCGTGTTAGGTCGCATCCGTGCCCTGTTCAAGAAAGAGCCGCCCGCCAAAGACTGGCTCGACATGAATGAAGTGATTCAAGATCTGGCTATTTTTCTGCGCGACGAAGCCGCAAGGCGCCGCGTTTCCATACGCACTGAGCTTGCCTCGGGCCTGCCCAAAGTCAAAGGAGACCGTGTGCAGTTGCAACAAGTTGTATTGAACCTCATCATGAATGGCATGGATGCGATGACTGCAACAGCGGGCCGCGCCAAAGAGCTGTTGATCAGCTCTGGAAAAGAAAACTCCACGGAAATTGTGGTTCGCATCGAAGACCGCGGCGTGGGGCTCAACTCTGAAACCGCGGAAAAAATCTTCGACCCGTTCTTCACCACCAA